>JAEWKL010000419.1 GCA_023386115.1 Pseudomonadota bacterium | reverse complement strand
GGCATGCGGGCGCCGAAGCGGCTGCGGCCGCCGCGCGTTACGGCGCCCGCACGGCCCTGGTCACCCATCGCCGCGACACGCTCGGAGCGATGTCCTGCAATCCGGCGATCGGCGGCCTCGGCAAGGGCCACCTCGTGCGCGAGGTCGACGCCCTGGACGGGCTGATGGGCCGGGTGGCTGACCAGGCCGGGATCCAGTTCCGGCTCCTCAATCGCCGCAAGGGTCCGGCCGTGCGGGGGCCACGCACACAGGCCGACCGCAAGCTCTACGCCCGGGCGATGCAGGCGCAGCTGAGCGAGACGCCGAACCTCACCATCGTCGAGGGTGAGGTCGCCGACCTTGCCGTTCAGGACGGACGGGTCAGTGCCGCCGTGCTCGCCGACGGCCGCGCCCTCCCCTGCCGCGCCGCGGTGCTTACCACGGGGACCTTCCTCCGCGGCCTGATTCATATCGGCGATGTCACGACGCCAGCCGGTCGGATCGGTGAGGGACCGGCGCTTGGGCTCTCGGCGACCCTCGATCGCTACGGCTTCGCCCTCGGCCGCTTGAAGACTGGAACGCCACCGCGCCTCGATGGCCGCACCATCGACTGGCACGGTATCGACAAGCAGGCCGCCGACGACGATCCGGTGCCGTTCTCGACCCTGACCGAGAGAATCACCACGCCCCAGATCGCGTGCGGCGTGACCCGGACGGGTCAGGCGGCACATGATCTGATTCGCGCCAACCTCCACCGCTCAGCGATGTATTCTGGCGGCATCACCAGCCGCGGGCCGCGCTACTGCCCCTCGATCGAGGACAAGGTGGTGCGGTTCGGCGACCGCGACGGTCACCAGATTTTTCTCGAGCCGGAAGGCCTGGACGATCCGACCGTCTACCCGAACGGCATCTCGACCTCCCTTCCCGAGGAGGTGCAAGCCGGCATCGTTCGCCTTCTCCCAGGCTGCAAGCGGGCGGTGATCCTGCGCCCCGGCTACGCCATCGAGTACGACTACGTCGATCCACGCGAGCTGGATCCGACCTTGCAGACTCGCCGCCTTGCCGGCCTGTTCCTCGCCGGCCAGATTAACGGCACGACCGGCTACGAGGAGGCCGCAGGCCAGGGCTTGGTGGCTGGGCTCAACGCCGCCCGCCTCGCCGGCGCGGCCGAGCTCGCCGTTTTTGACCGAGCCGAGTCCTATATCGGCGTGATGATCGACGATCTCGTGACTCATGGGGTCAGCGAGCCGTACCGCATGTTCACATCGCGCTCGGAATACCGGCTCAGCCTGCGGGTCGACAATGCCGACGAGCGCCTGACCGGCCGCGGCATTGCCCTCGGCTGCGTCTCAGCGCACAGGGCGGCACATGATGCGACGCGTCGCGAGGCGCTTCGGAAGGCGCGGCAGATGCTGGAGGATCTGAGCCTCACCCCAACGGAGGCGCAGCGGCAAGGGATTGCTCTCAACCGGGACGGTATCCGCCGCTCGGCCTTTCAGCTCCTGTCCTATCCGGAGATCACCTGGGATCGCCTCGCTGGCGTGTGGCCGCAGCTTCAGGACATCTCCCCGTCCCTCGCCGATCGCCTCTGCACCGATGCGACCTATGCGGTCTATCTCGACCGTCAGCGCGCGGACATCGCAGCGTTCCGTCGCGACGAAGCCGTAGCTCTGCCGGCTCTGCTCGATTACGACAGCATTGCCGGTCTGTCGAACGAGCTGCGGCTCAAGCTCGACAAGGTTCGGCCCCTGACCCTCGGCCAGGCGGCCCGTATCGAGGGCGTCACCCCCGCTGCCCTCACCCTGCTCGCTGCTCATGCTCGCCGCGGCGCACTCACGCAGGTTCCGGCCGAATGACCCGTGATCCGCTCGGCCGCGATGCCGTCCTCCGCGAGGCCGGCGTTTCACGTGAAACAGCCGCTTCCCTCGACCACTACGTCGCACAGCTCACCCGCTGGCAATCGATCAAGAACCTCGTCGGCCCCTCGACTCTCACCGAGGTCTGGACCCGCCATATCGCCGATTCGCTCCAGCTCCTGGCGCTCGCTCCCACGGCGACACGCTGGCTCGATCTCGGCAGCGGCGCCGGAATTCCCGGACTGATTCTGGCGATCGCTGGCCGTGACAGGCCCGGCTTCCGCGTCGACCTCGTGGAGAGCAACGGTCGCAAGGGCGCATTCCTGCAAGAGACGGCGCGGCTCACCGGTGCGCCGGCCAAAGTCCATGTCGCCCGCATCGAATCCGTGATCGCAGGCTTTACTGATTCGCAGATCGTCACCGCACGAGCCCTCGCGCCTCTGCCGCAGCTCCTGACCTGGACCGCGCCCCTGTTGAAAAACGGTGTCATCGGGCTTTTTCCGAAGGGCCGTGATGTCTTAACCGAATTGACCGAGGCCGAGGAAAGGTGGAGATTCACCGCGGATCTGATCCCGAGCCGGACCGATTCTGAGGCCAGAATCGTCCGCGTCTCCAGCGTGAGCGGCCTTCTCCCATGATCGCGGAACCTCCTGAGTCGCAGGCGGGCGGCAGCCCGCGGCCCCTGCGCATCATCGCGCTCGCCAACCAGAAGGGTGGCGTCGGCAAGACCACGACGGCGATCAACCTCGGTACGGCGCTCGCGGCGATCGGCGAGCACGTGCTGATCGTCGATCTCGACCCGCAGGGCAACGCCTCGACCGGTCTCGGCATCGATCGGCGCCAGCGCCGGCTCTCGGCCTACGACGTGCTCGCCGGCGAGGCGTCCCTGGCCGATGCCGTGCAGGCGACCGCAGTGCCGCGCCTGTCGCTGGTTCCCTCGACCATGGATCTGCTGGGCCTCGAAATGGCGATGGCAAGTGCGCCGGACCGAGCTCAGCGCCTGCGCCGGGCCCTGGAACCGCTCGACCGGGGTGAGGTGCAGGATGACCAGCGTTTCACCTACGTGCTGATCGACTGCCCGCCCTCGCTCAATCTGCTCTCCCTCAACGCCCTCGCGGCGGCGCATGCGGTGCTGGGGCCCCTGCAATGCGAGTTCTTCGCCCTTGAGGGACTGAGCCAGCTCCTGCGCACGGTCGAGCAGGTCAAGGGCGCCCTCAACCCGCGCCTGGCGATCCAGGGCGTGGTGCTGACGATGTTCGATCCACGCAACAACCTGTCGGCACAGGTGGTGGCCGATGTGCGCGAGTTCATGGGCGACAAGGTCTACGAGACCATGATCCCCCGCAACGTGCGCGTCTCGGAGGCCCCGTCCCACGGCAAGCCGGTGCTGCTCTACGATCTCAAATGCGCCGGCTCGCAAGCCTATCTGCGACTCGCCTCCGAGATCATCCAGCGTGAAGGCCGTCTGCCGGCCGCCGCCTGAAGAACCCGCGTCGATCTCGGGCCGGCCTGAGATCGAGCACCCTGCGCCGTTGGTCGAGTGGAGTTGATGAGAGGATGAAGGGTATGGCGGAGGAGGGAGCGCGGCCGCGCCTCGGGCGGGGTCTCGCTGCGCTGATCGGCGATTTCGGCGAGGAAGCCCCGGCCGCTCCCGAGAAGCCGAAGGCCGGCCAGCGACGCGTGCCGATCGAGTTCCTGCGGCCGAACCCGCGCAACCCGCGTCGTCACTTCGCCGAGACAGAGCTCGAGGAATTGTCGGCTTCGATCCGCACGCGCGGCGTGATCCAGCCGATCGTAGTCCGGGCGCTGGCCAATGTACCGGACGCGTTCGAGATCGTCGCCGGCGAGCGGCGGTGGCGCGCGGCGCAGCGGGCCGGGCTGCACGAGGTGCCCGTCGTCACGGTCGAGATCGACGACCGCACCTCGCTCGAATACGCCATTCTGGAGAACGTCCAGCGCGCCGACCTCAACGCCATCGAGGAGGCGGCGGGGTACGAGCGGCTGATGAGCGAGTTCCGCTACACCCAGACCGAACTCGCCGAGATCATCGGCAAGAGCCGCAGCCACCTCGCCAACACCCTGCGGCTGCTGCAATTGCCGCCCGGGGTGCAGGATCACGTCATCGCCGGCACCCTCACCGCCGGCCACGCGCGGGCGCTCCTCGCGGTCAAGGATCCGGAGACCATCGCCCGACGAGTGATCGAGGATGGCATGACGGTGCGCGAGGTCGAGGCCTTGGCCGCCGGCGAGCAGACCGGCACCGGTCCGCGCCCTGGCCGCCCCCGCAAGGCCGCCGTCGAAAAGGATGCGGATACCCGCGCCCTGGAACGTCGCCTCGAGGATGCTCTGGGCGTGGGCGTCTCGATCGAGGTCAAGGGGGCCGGCGGCGAGGTGCGCCTGCGCTATACCAGCCTCGACCAGCTCGACGGGCTGTGCCGGCGCCTCGAGATGTAGCATGGCAGAAGGCCGGGCATTCTCGCCCGGCCTCGAGGAGGGCAGGGGGCTCGTCAGCCCCGCCGCGCGGCCTCACTGGCGAGCCGCAGGAAGAGATCGGCCGCGACGGCGTGCGAGAAGTCGCCGCCGGCTCGGCGGGCGCCGAGCACCGCCTCCTGCAGCAGCGACACGGCCCGGCGCAACGAGGCCGGGCTCCATCGGGCGAGCTGCGTCTCGACGATCTTCTGGCGCCGGAAATGCAGGCCGCGCCAGCCCGCCACCATCGCGCTCGGACTCTTGCCCTCGCCGTCGAGGCGGGTGGCGAGCAGGGTGAGAGCGTGGCGCAGAGCACCGCCCAGCATCACCGAGGCATCCATGCCCTCGATCTGGAAGCGCCGGTAGGCACGCTCCGTTTCGGTGACCCGTCCGGCGAAAGCCGCGTCGATCAGGGCGTTGAGCATCGATCCCGAGACGTCGCTGCCGATCGCCTCGACATCCTCGATCCCGACCTCGCCCTGACCCCGGGCATAGAGCGCGAGCTTCTCGATCTCGCCGAGGCTCGCCCGCCGGTCGCCGCCGAGGCCGCTGACGAGGAGGTCACGAGCCTCGCGGGTGATGCGCAAGCCATCCGCCCGCAAGGTGCGCTCGATCAGCTCGGCGAGGGTGCCGGCATCGTCGGGGTAACAGGGGATCGCGAGCGCGCGGCCTGAGCGCTCGCACACGACCCGCAAGGGGGCAGACTTGGCGAGGTCGCCGGCCTCGACCACGATCCGCGTCTCGGCCCCGTCCTGCTTCAGGACGGCGTCCACCGCCGGCGCGTAGTTGCGGCTGCCCGGGCGCACCCAGATGGCACGCTTGCCGCCGAACAGCCCGACCGTGCTGGCCTCGTCGATCAGGCGGCCCGGATCGTTTGCCAGCACGTCGCCGTCGATCTTCACCAGGGCGAAGGGGTCGGAGGGATCGTCCACCGCCTTCTCGGCGAGCAGGCGGGCGCGTTCGGTGACGAGGCCGGTATCCGGGCCGTAGACCAGGATCACGGCGAAGCGCGGATCGGGGCCGCGGCGTAGCAGCCCCTCGACCTCACCGGCCTTGACGGCGGTCATGACACGCCTCCGGTGGTCATGCGCGGCTCAGGGCTGGGTCGCCAGGATCGCGGCGACACGGGTCTTGATCTGCTCGGAGAGGAGCTTGGCGAGCCGGATCTCGGCATCACGGGCGGCCCGCAGGCTGGCGAAGCGCTGGGCCGAGCGGTCATAGGTGGCGGTGCCCTGGGCGACGCCCTCGGTCAGGATGCGGTCGCCGGCGAGGGTCTGGACCTTGTAGGACGCCGTGCCGAGCAGGGTCGCGGATTCGGCCCGACCGGTCACGGAGCTGACGATCGGTGTCTGCACCGTCTCGCTCGCCGCGAGGATCAGGCGGTATTTCTTCTCGGAAGGCTGGCCCGACCCGTCGAGGTCGAAGACCAAGTCGCTGCGCAGGTAATGGCCGAGGCGCTCCTGACCCTGGGCGGTCTTGGCGGGCTCGACCTGGATCGAGGCCAGCACGGCACTCAAGGGGGCTCCGGAGGCCGTGGGTCCGTAGAGCGGTCGGAAGCAGGCCGAAAGGCCCAGCGCCAGGGTGGCGACGAGAGTGAGGTTCCGCGCCGTCTTCGCCGTGTTGCCTGCCATGAAGGTCCGTCCTGCCACCACTGATCTCGTCACGCGACACCGACGCCGTTACCGCTCCGCTGAAGCCCTGCCAAGAGGGTTGGCAATGAGGCTTGGCGAGCCGGTTCGCGAAGGGAGCGTCGGTCCTCGAATCGAGGCCCGTCGCGCCTTCAGAATAGGGAAACGGACCTAACGAGTCTCTGCGGCGGCAGCAGGGCGCGCCTCCGATCGGAGCGGGAAATCGAGGATGTTGCGGATAAGAGAAGGGCCCGGCGATCCTTCGGCCGCCGGGCCCCAAAACCTCATCGAAACGTGCGGTCGATCAGACCACGATGTTGACGATGCGCAGCGGCACCACGATCACCTTGCGGGGCGGCTTGCCCTCCAGTGCCCGCTGCACCGCCTCCAGGGCTAGAACGGCTTCCTGCACACTCGTCTGATCGGCGTCCCGCTTCACGGTGACGTCGGCGCGCTTGCGACCGTTGATCTGCACCGGGAGCGTCACGCTGTCCTCGACCAAGAGGTCATGCCGGACCGCGGGCCAGGCTGCTTCCGCCACCAGGCCATCCTGCTTGAGGGCGGTCCAGCAGGTCTCGGCGAGGTGCGGCATCATCGGGGCGATGAGCTGGACCAGGATCAGCGTCGCCTCCCGCAGGGCAGGGGAGGGGGCATGGCCGCGCTCGGCGTTGACCGCCTCCTGCAGGCTGTTCGCCAGCTCGTAGATATGGGCGACGCAGCGGTTGAAGCGCAGGCGCTCGATATCCTCGCCGACCGCGTTCAGCGCCTTGTGCGCCGCCTTCAGTACGGTTTCGTTGCCGGCGGGTGCGGGCTCTGCGCCACCCTCGGCGACCTCGCCGACCATGCGCCAGACGCGCTGGACGAAGCGCGAGGCGCCCTGCACGCCGTCCTCGGTCCAGATCACGTCGCGCTCCGGGGGCGAGTCGGAGAGCATGAACCAGCGGGCGGTGTCGGCACCGTAGGAGGCGATGATGTCGTCGGGGTCGACGACGTTCTTCTTCGACTTCGACATCTTCTCGATCGCCCCGATGGCGATCGGCGCGTCGGTTTTCACGTGAAACGCTTTGCGCGCGCCGTCCTCGGTCACCACCTTGACGTCGACCGGCTGCACCCAGGCGCCGGCCTCATCGCGATACGTCTCGTGGACGACCATGCCCTGCGTGAACAGGCCGGCAAAGGGCTCGTCGAGCCCGGCCCAGCCGGTCTTGCGCATCGCCCGCATGAAGAAGCGGGAATAGAGCAGGTGCAGGATCGCGTGCTCGATGCCGCCGATATACTGGTCGACCGGGAGCCAGTGATCGGCCACCGCCTTGTCGGTCGGCGCGTCCTCCAGCCACGGTGCGGTGAAGCGCGCAAAGTACCAGGACGAGTCGACGAAAGTGTCCATGGTGTCGGTCTCGCGCCGGGCCTGAGCCCCGCAGGACGGGCACGGCACGTTGCGCCAGGCGGCATCGCGCTCCAGCGGGTTGCCGGGGATGTCGAACGAAACCTCCTCCGGCAGGCGCACCGGCAGGTCCTCGACCGGGACCGGCACGACGCCGCAGGCGTCGCAATGGATCACCGGGATCGGGCAGCCCCAGTAGCGCTGGCGCGAGACGCCCCAGTCGCGCAGGCGGAACTGCACCCGCCGCGCGCCCATGGGAGCCCCCTCCAGGGTCTCGGCCTCCAGGCGGCCGGCGACAGCCTTGAACGCCTCGTCGGTACTCATCCCGTCGAGGAAGCGCGAGTTGATCATCCGGCCGTCGCCATCATAGGCGGTGTGGGTGATGACGAAGGCGGCGGGATCCTGGTCCGGCGGACACACGACCGGGGTGTTGCCGAGGCCGTACTTGTTGGCGAAGTCGAGGTCGCGCTGGTCGTGCGCCGGGCAGCCGAACACCGCACCGGTGCCGTACTCCATCAGCACGAAGTTCGCGACGTAAACCGGCAGGGTCCAGGACGGGTCGAGCGGGTGGCGCACCTTCAGGCCGGTGTCGAAGCCGAGCTTCTCCGCCGTGTCGATCGCGGCCTGCGCGGTGCCCATGCGCCGGCATTCGGCGATGAAGTCCTGCAGGGCCGGATCGTCCTTCGCCACGGCGGCGGCGAGCGGATGGTCGGCGGCGACCGCCAGGAACTTCGCGCCGAACAGCGTGTCGGGTCGGGTCGTGTAGACGGTAATCTCGCGAGCTGCTCCCTCCGGCGCGCTCTCGAGGGCGAAGCGCAGCTCCAGACCCTCCGAGCGGCCGATCCAGTTGCGCTGCATCAGCCGGACCTTCTCCGGCCAGCGCTCCAGCGTGTCGAGCCGGTCGTCCAGATCCTGGGCGAAGTCGGTGATCTTGAAGAACCACTGCGTCAGCTCACGCTGCTCGACCAGCGCCCCCGAGCGCCAGCCGCGCCCGTCGATCACCTGCTCGTTGGCAAGCACGGTGTGATCGACCGGATCCCAGTTCACCTTGGCGGTGCGGCGCGCGACCAGCCCGGCCTGCAGGAAGTCCAGGAACATCCGCTGCTGGTGCTTGTAGTACTCGGGATCGCAGGTCGCGATCTCGCGGCTCCAGTCCAGCGACAGGCCCATCGATTGCAGCTGCGCCCGCATCGTCGCGATGTTGGCGTAAGTCCAGTCCCGCGGGTTGACCTTGTTCTGCATCGCGGCGTTCTCGGCCGGCAGGCCGAAGGCGTCCCAGCCCATCGGGTGCAGGACGTTGAAGCCCTTGGCGCGCTTGTAGCGGGCGACCACGTCGCCCATCGCGTAGTTGCGCACGTGACCCATATGGATGCGCCCCGACGGATAGGGGAACATCTCGAGCACGTAGTATTTCGGGCGCGGATCGTCGTTGCGGGTGCGAAAAATCTCCCGCTCGGCCCACACTTGCTGCCAGTGGGGCTCGGAATCCTTCGCGTTGTAACGTTCGGCCATGGCGGCGTCTTTGCGACCGGTCGGCGCCGGCGCCGAGTGCACCGGCGGCTGGGTTGAGGTAAAACGTCACGGCCGCAAACGGTTGAGCTTGCTCGGCGCGGCGCCGGCGGACTAGGACACGGATTGGTCCCGAGGGTCAACAATCAAGCGAAAGAGGCAGCCGGTCATGATCGACCCGCAGACCGTCACGTCGAATCTGGCCGAGGTGAGGGAGGCCGTCGCCCGGGCCGCCGAGGACAGCGAGCGCGATGTGGCGACCATCGCGCTCATCGCCGTCTCGAAGACGATTCCGGCAGAGGGTATCCGCCCGGCCCTCGCGGCGGGCCAACGCCGGTTCGGCGAGAATTACGTGCAGGAGGCCAAGGCCAAGTGGCCCGCCCTGCGCGAGGAGTATTCGGAGATCGAGCTGCACCTGATCGGCCCGCTGCAATCCAACAAGGCGCGGGAGGCGGTGGAACTGTTCGACGTGATCCATACCCTCGACCGCACGTCCCTCGCGGCGTCCCTGGCAAAGGAGATCCAGCGCAGCGGCCGACATCCGGTCCTTCTGGTCCAGGTCAATACCGGCGAGGAGCCGCAGAAGGGCGGCGTGGCGCCCGGTGCGGTCGATGGCTTTCTGACCGAATGCCGGGAGACACATGGCCTCACGGTCTCGGGGCTGATGTGCATTCCGCCGGCGGAGGACCCGCCCTCGGCGCATTTCGGCCTGCTGGCGGCGATCGCCCGCCGCCACGCCCTGCCGATCCTGTCGATGGGGATGAGCGCGGATTATCCGGCGGCGATCCAGATGGGCGCGACCCATGTGCGGGTCGGCAGCGCGATCTTCGGGGCGCGCCAGCCGAAAGCCTGACGTGCCGCCATGACGTCAGTTGGCGTGCAGGCAGCGGATCTCTTCCCGCGCCTGCTCCAGGAAACGGACGCGATCCTCGTCCGTGAGCAGGATGGGGGAATTCGGCAGCCCGTCGCGGTAGCGGGCGGAACTGTCCCAGAGGGTGCCACGGGCGCCCTCCGCCGCGTGAATCTGTCGGGCTCGAACGATCTCGGTCGCGGTGTAGGCGTCGAGCATGCGTCTTCTCCCTGCGTCCGATATGGTTTTTGTGTGGCAGCAGGACCGTACAGGATGTCGTCGGGCGGCGCGAGTGTGGCAGCGTTACCAATTTAAAAGATGTCGTTCTGCTCCGCGAGCTGCCGTTTCAAGGAAGCATGTTGCTGCCTGGTCGCGAATTCGAAGGACGCTCTCCTCAGATCGTGAGGCAGGTGCCGGGACCGAGGCGTCGCAGGAGCCGGACGAGGTCGGGGCGGCGCAGGGCGACGCAGCCCTCGGTCGGCCGGAAGCCGGGGCGGGCGACGTGCAGGAAGATGGCGCTGCCGCGGCCGGGGCGGATCGGGCCGCGGTTGTAGTCGAGGTCGATCACGAGGTCGTAGAGCCCGTCGTCGCGCCACATCGCTTCCGCGCTGATACCGGGGGCGGGGAGGCGGATGGGGCGGTTGTAGCGCCGGTCGCGGGGCTCGTCGCACCAGCCGTCCTGCGGGCGGAGACGGCGCAAGGGGAGGGGGGTTGCGGGCCGTACCCCGAGCCGGTCCGGCCGGTAGAAGCCGCCGCGCAGGCGGAACGTCCCGCGGGGCGAGGCGCCGTCGCCCTCGCGCTTGGTGCGCGTCTGGCCGCCCTTGCCGAGGGCGCAGGGGATCAGGACCGGGCCGGCGATCAGGGTGCCGCGGCGTCGGTCGAGAGGGTTCGGGCGGACCCGCAGGTGCGAGAGGGTGATGCGCTTCATGGGGGACCGTCTTAGGGCGCCGGCTCCGGCACCGTCGAGGGGAACTGCGAGCGGAGCGTGACAGGACGCTCCGCCCGACCGAGAATGGCACGTCTCCATCCGAGCCGTCCCCCGAGCCATTCCCGACGACATGCCTTCGCCGATCCCGCTCCTCGATCCCGCGCCGGACTGGCTCGGCTGGCTGCCGCCGCGTCTTGTCGCCCTCGATGTCGAGACGACGGGGCTGGCCGAGACCGACCGGGTCGTCAGCTTCGGCGCGGTGGTGCTCGCCACCGCCTCCCTCGCCGCCGGCTCTCCGGAGATCGCCTGCCACCACCTGATCTTCGATCCCGGCCGGGCGAGCCACCCGAGGGCCGAGGCGGTGCACGGCTACGACGACTGGCTCCTGCGCCACCAGGACCCGGCCGGCCTGCATGCCGGCATTCTGGCGGATCTGCTCGCGGGAGCCGACCTCATCGTCGCTCACAACGCCGCCTTCGATCTCGGCTTCCTCAACCGCGAGTTCGCGGCGGCCGGCCAGCCGCCGGTTTCGCCCAAGGTCTACTGTACCATGGAGGCCTATCGCCGCCGGGGCGAGAAGGGCCGGGCGGCCCTCGACGCGGTGTGCCGGCGCATCGGCCTCGCCCGGCTGGGCCCTCGCCACGGTGCGCTGGAGGATGCCTGGCTGGCGCTCCGGGCCTATCTCTGGCTCCAGGCCTGCCCGGTGGCGGTGGCGCGTCCGGATCTCGCCGCACCGAGCAACCTGCGGCCCGCCCCGCCCCGCCCGGAGGGCCCGCTGCCGCCCCGCACCTGAGAGTCGGCGCCGTGGACAGGCTGGGGGCCGGCCCTTGCCGCGGCTTGGCGCTCCGCTACTCTGCCCCGCATGCTGCCAGGCTGCGATCCGTCCGGGATCGTGGTCCGGCCGGTGGGACGCGAAAGCCCGCCCGCCTTCCTTGAGAGTGCCGGTTCGATGTCGAACGCCCACCGCCTGCTCGTCGTCGACGACGATCCGACCCTGCGCGACACCCTGACCGAGCAGCTCGCCCTGTCGGACATGTTCGAGGTGGTCACCGCCGAGACCGCGCGCGAGGCGATGGACAGGGTCGCCGCCGAGCGCGTCGACCTCGTGGTGATGGATGTCGGCCTGCCCGATCTCGACGGGCGCGAGGCGGTGCGGCAGATGCGCCAGGGCGGCTTTCGCGGCCCGGTGATCATGCTGACCGGACAGACCTCGGATTCCGACACCGTGCAGGGGCTGGATGCCGGCGCCAACGACTACGTGACGAAGCCGTTCAAGCTCGCGGTGCTGCTCGCCCGCATCCGCGCCCAGCTGCGCCAGTACGAGGCGAGCGAGGACGCGGTGTTCCAGATCGGCCCCTACACGTTCCGGCCGGGGGCGAAGCTCCTCGTCGGCGAGCGCGGCTCGAAGCTGAAGCTCACCGAGAAGGAGACCGCGATCCTGCGCTTCCTGTACCGCGCCGGGCGGCAGGTGGTGGGGCGCGACACGCTGCTGGCCGAGGTGTGGGGCTACAACGCGCAGGTCACCACCCACACCCTCGAGACCCACATCTATCGCCTGCGCCAGAAGATCGAGCCGAATCCGGCGACCGCCTCGATCCTCGTGACGGAAGGTGGGGGGTACAAGCTGCTGCCGTAGCGCGCCCGGTCGGCGATCCGGCGCGTCCCCCCTCAGGCGATCATACCGCGCGCCTCCACCGGCAGCGTGCCGACGATCGCCCCGTCCCGTACGGCCACCACCTCGTCGACCATGTTGACGACGACGCAGACGTGGTTGGGCACCACCTCGACCAGGGTGCCGACCGGCGGCCGCGCGGCGCAAGCCGCGAGATCCAGGAAGCCGTGCTCCTCCGCGAAGGCGCTGATGCGGGCGCCCGGATGGTCGGGCAGCAACCCGAACCCGTCGAGACCGCCGCCGGGATCGCTGGTGAGCGTCTTCGAGCCGGCATCCAGGATGCCGCGCTCAGGCCCGGCCCGGCTCACCACCCGGGAGAGCACCGCGAGGGCGCAATCGTCCAGGCTGGCGACGCCCGCCGCCATCATCATGCGGTCGTTGAAGATCACCGTGCCGGCCCGGTGCTCGGTGGCGCCGCGGACCTGCCCGAGTTCCGGCAGGTTCGGCGTGCCGCCCGTCGACACGATGCGGGCGTGAAGGCCGTGCTCGGCTAAGCCGGCTTGTGTCGCGTCGAGGAAGGCTTGCGCGTCCGCGGCGGCGCCGGCCGGCGGGTAGAGGAGCAGGCCCGTAAAGGCGAGGCCGGAGCGGCCGGCGATGTCGCGGGCGAGCCCCACCGCCTCGCCCGGGGTCTCGACGCCGGCGCGCTTGCGGCCGGTGTCGCATTCGACCACCACGTCGAGGGGGCGCCCGCCGGCGCGCGCGGCCTCTGGCAGGCCCGCCACCGTCACCGGGTTGTCGGCCGCGACCGTGATCCGGGCGGCGCTCTCGCGCAGGAGCCGGCCGAGGCGCCCGATCGCGTGCGGGCCGATCAGGTTGTAGCTGATCAGGATGTCGTCGATTCCCGCCCGGGCCATCACCTCGGCCTCGCCGATCTTCTGGCAGGTGACGCCGCACGCGCCGGCCTCGATCTGCATCCGGGCGAGGACCGGGCTCTTGTGGGTCTTGATGTGCGGGCGGTTGGCGAGGCCGGCCGCATCGCAGGCGGCCTGGAGCCGGGCGATGTTGCGGGCCACCCGGTCGAGGTCGATGACGACCGCCGGCGTGCCGTAGCGGCGGGCGATCTCCTCGCGCAATGCAGGGCTCAGCATCGCGGCGTGCCCCCGCGGCGGGTCGTGGATGATGTCCCAGGCGGTGTCTCGGGCGGGGTCGTGTCGGCACGCATCGCGGTCCCTCCTGCGGCGCTTTCCTGCCGGATCGTAGCCGCAAACGGGGCCCGTCGCCCACCCGCAGGAAGGCGTTCGGCCATCCGCAGGGGCAACCCAATCTTAGACTTCTATGCCTAGACGAGGAGGATCGCTGGCACCGCGCAACGGAGCGTCGATGCATCCCGGATCCCGCAGGCGGCCGTCCACCGCGTCTCGTACGCTGGCCGGATCGATCGTCGTCGCCACCCTGGTGATCGGCGCCGCATCCGGCCTGACCGTCATGCAGATGCGCCGCAGTGCCTGGGATCAGGTCGGCCGGGTGTCGCAGAACCTGCTGGAATCGGTCGAGCACATGGTCGACCGCAACATCGAGTTCTACGACCTGTCGCTCCAGGCCGTGGTCGAGGGCTTGCAGAACCCGGAGGTCGACGGCCTCGCCCCGGGCCTGCGCCAGTCCGTGCTGTTCGACCGCGCCGCGACCGCGAACGGCCTCGGTGCCATCCTGGCCCTCGACGCGCAGGGGCAGGCCTTCGCCGATTCGACCGCCGTGGTGCCGCGCCCGCTGCGCTTTCCCGACGCGGATTTCTTCCGCATCCACAAGGAGCGGGAGGATGCCGGGCTCTATATCGGCAAGCCGATCAGGACGAAGCCGGACGGGCGCTGGGTGATCCCGCTCAGCCGGCGCTTGGCTTACGCGGACGGGACCTTCGCGGGGGCGGTCGTCGGAACGATCGACATCGGCTATTTCGACGCCCTGTTCGGCCGCCTGAGCCTCGGCCCCCGGATGCGCATCGGCGTCTTCCGCGAGACCGGCGAACTCCTGGTCCGCAGCCCGGCTCTGAAGGACGGGCCCGGCAAGGACGTGACGGCAGCGCCGCATTTCCCGCGCTTCCTGGAGCACCGCTCGGGACAGTTCGTCGCGACCAGCTACACCGAGTCGATCGAAAGCCTGTTCAGCTACGGCCGGATCGGCCGGCATCCGCTCATCGCCGCCGTGGTCGTGCCGACGCAGACCATCGCCGACCTGTGGCGGCCGAAGGCGATGATGATCGCCGCTCTGGTCGCCTTCCTGTGCGGCGGCATGATCGGGCTGACCCTCGTGCTCCAGCGCGAGCTCGAGCGGCGGGCCCGCGCCGAGGAGCGGGCACTCGCGGCCAACCGCGATCTCGCCCGCCTCGCCCATACCGACGGGCTCACCGGGCTGCCGAACCGGCGCCATTTCGACGAGACCTTCGCGCGGGTGCGCGAGGAGGCTGCGCGGACCGGGGCGCCCCTGTCCCTCGTCCTCCTCGATGCCGACCGGTTCAAGCGCTACAACGACACGTACGGCCATCTCGCCGGAGACGAGGTGCTGCGCGCCATCGCCCGGGTGCTGCAGCGTCAGGTCCGGGAGGCGGAGACCGCCTGCCGGATCGGCGGCGAGGAATTCGCCGTGCTGCTGCCGGGATCCTCCGCCCCGGAGGCCGTCGCCCGGGCCGAGCGCATCCGCCAGACCCTGGCCCGCCTGCACATCCCGCATGTCGCTAACGAGAGCGGCATCGTCACGTTGAGCCTCGGCGTCGCCGAGAGCGTTCCGGGCGAAGCCGGCGGGCAGATCTTCTCGGCCGCCGACGCGGCGCTCTACGAGGCCAAGCGCCAGGGGCGCAACCGCGTGGCGGCGCGGCGCGGGAGCGGGGAGGGCGCGCGGGTCGCGTGAGACAGCGCCGCGCATCGCGGGCGACGGCCTCCGCGTTGCCGTATTTTCTGCAACGAACCGGTGTCCTTTGCGCCGGAAAATGCTCTAGAGCTTGGCCGGGCTGCCCCGGCACCTGAAGCCGGCGCCGGAGGGGAGAGCGAGGCCGTTGGCGCTCGACGACGACATCGCGATTCTGGAAGCGGCACCGCTGTTCGGCCTGATGCACCGGGACGCCCTGCGGCTGATCTCGTTCGCGGCCGAGCGCCGGCGGCTCGAGCCGGGCGCCGTGCTGTTCACCCGCGGCGAGACCGCCGAGGGCGGCTTCGTGGTGATCCGCGGCACCGTGGTGCTGGAGCCCCGCAATCCCCGCGGCGCCCCGGTCGAGGCCGGGCCTGCCGCGCTGATCGGCCAGGCTGCCCTGTTCTCGCCCCTGGAGCGGCCGACCACGGCGCGGGCCGGCAGCAGCCCGGTCGAGGTCATGGTCGTCACCCAGGCGGTGATGCGCCGGATGCTCGAAGTGTTCCCGGACGCTGCCGCCGTGATCCACGACGCGCTCGCCGACGAGCTCGCCGCCCTGACCCGCGCCTTCGCCGACAGCCGCGCCGCCGACCCGACGTGACAGCACCGCAGGGGCTTTGGTAGAGGGGACGCCCACTCTCTTCCGCCTGGACGCCTCTCATGTCGCACGCCGATCTCGCCCGGACCATCGAAGCCGCCTGGGAGGACCGCGCGCATGTCGGCGCCGACACGCGCGGGCCGGTGCGCGAGGCCGTCGCGGCCGCC
>JAEWKL010000718.1 GCA_023386115.1 Pseudomonadota bacterium | reverse complement strand
GACCGAGGGCGCCCTGGCCGAGCGCCGCGCCGCCTTCGCGGATTTCCGGGCCCGCGACCCGGAGGGTGCGCGGACGGCGCTGGAGGCAGTCTTCCGCAAGGAGAAGGCCGATCTCCGCGAGGCCCTGGTCGGCGCCCTGTGGACCGGGCTCTCTCCCGCCGACGAGCCCTTCCTCGAAGCCTGCCTCGACGACCGGGCCGGGGGCGTGCGCCAAGCCGCCCAGCGCCTGCTGCCGCACCTTCCCCGCTCGCTCTACGCCTCGCGCATGGCGGTGCGGGCGACCGCGGCGCTCGTCGTCGAGAGCAAGAGCCGCCTGCTGCGGAGCGCGACGCACGAGCTGGTCGTGACCCTGCCGGAGGAATCCCCCACGCTCGCCCGTGACGGCGTCGAGCCCCATGCCTGGGAGCAGCGCCGCGGCGGCGTCCGGGCCGGGCTCTTGCGGGACATCCTGGCCCGCGCGCCGCTCCACGCCTTCGCCGGGCATCCGCCGCGGCTCTGGTTCGAGCTGGCCTTGCGCGGCGAATGGGCCGAGCCGATCACCCAGGGGCTGTTCTCGGCCGTCGCGCGGGACGGCGATCCGGCCTGGGCGAGGGACATCGCCGATCTCCTGGGCGAGGCCTACGAGGGCAAGGTCGCCGGCCTGCGGCGCACCGACGACCTCATCGGCCGGTGGGTGCAGGCCCTCGACCTCCTGCCCGGACCCGAGTGGGAGGCGCGGGTGACGGAGCTGATCCGCGCCCGCAAGATCGAGGCGGTGCTGGCGATCTTGGCCAAGGGCCCGGATGCCTTCTCCGAGCGGTTCAGCGCCACGCTGATCGACTGGCTCGCCTTCGTCATCCGCGGCTCCGATGACCTGCGGCGCGACCTCGCCAAACCTTACGTGATCGGCCGCCTCGGCGAGCGGCTGTGGCCGGGCGAGGACATCGCGGCGACCGCCGCTTCGCTCGCCGCGCGGCTGCCGGAGGAGGAAGGGAGCGACCGCCTGCGCCAGCAGGTCGTGAGCCTCGCCGAGACGCTGGAGCTGCGCGTCGCGATCCGGCGCGAGTTCCAACCCTGATCGCGACGGGCTGAGGCGTCAGCCCGTCGGCCCGACACGCACCGAGGAGACAGCCCGAGGATGACGTCGACCACCCCCGTCAAGGCCGCGCAGCTGCGTCAGGCCGCCGAGGACGCCTTCGCCGAGGAGATCGCCACCCTGCGCCAGGCCGACGACCTGCCGCGCCCGCCGAACTGGCAGATGTCGCCGCAGGCTGTCGTCACCTACCTGATGGGCGGCACGCTGGCGTCGGGCCGGACGATCACCCCGAAATATATCGGCGACCGGCGCCTGATGGAGGTCGCGGTGGCCACGCTCGCCACCGACCGGGCGCTGCTGCTCCTCGGCGTGCCCGGCACCGCCAAGAGCTGGGTCAGCGAGCACCTGGCGGCGGCGATCTGCGGCACCTCGCGGCTGATCGTCCAGGGCACCGCCGGCACCAGCGAGGAGGCGATCCGCTACGGCTGGAACTACGCGCTCCTGCTCGCCAAGGGGCCGAGCCGCGAGGCGGTGGTTGGCTCGCCGGTGATGCGGGCGATGTCGGAAGGCCGCATCGCCCGGGTCGAGGAACTGACCCGCATCCCCTCAGAGACGCAGGACAGCTTCATCACCATCCTGTCGGAGAAAACCCTGCCGATCCCCGAGCTGAACGAGGAGGTGCCGGCCCAGAAGGGCTTCAACCTCATCGCGACGGCCAACAACCGGGATCGGGGCGTCAACGAATTGTCGAGCGCCCTCAAGCGCCGCTTCAACACCGTGGTGCTGCCTCCTCCCGCGACGATCGAGGCGGAGATCGCCATCGTCGAGTCCCGGGTGGCGTCGCTCGGCCGCGCCTTCGAGATCCCGGCCGAGCCGCCGGGCGCCGACCAGATCCGCCGCGTCGTCACGATCTTTCGCGAATTGCGCGAGGGCGTGACGGTCGACGGCAAGAGCAAGGTCAAGCAGCCCTCGGGCACGCTCTCGACGGCGGAAGCCATCAGCGTCGTCGGCAGCGGGCTGGCGCTCGCCGCGCATTTCGGCGACGGTCGCCTCTCGGCGGGCGACCTCGTCTCGGGCATCTCGGGCGCGGTGGTGAAGGACCCGGTGCAGGACGCGATCATCTGGCGCGAATATCTCGAGACCGTGGTCAAGGAGCGCGACGGCTGGAAGGACTTCTACAAGGCCGCCCGCGCGAGCGCGTGACCTGAAGCGATGCCCGATATCCGCCTCTTCGGCATCCGCCATCACGGCCCCGGCTCGGCCCGCTCGCTCCGGGCGGCTTTGGCCGAGTTCGCGCCCGATTGCCTCCTGATCGAGGGACCGCCGGATGCCGACGCGCTGATCCCCCTCGTCGCCCACGAAGGAATGGCGCCGCCGGTGGCGCTCCTCGTCTACCGGCCCGACCGGCCGCGCGACTGCGCGTTCTTTCCCTTCGCGGCCTTCTCGCCCGAATGGGTGGCGATGCGCCACGGCCTCTCCGTCGGTGCGGCCATCCGCTTCATCGACCTGCCGCACGCGATCCAGCTCGCCGACGGCTTCGGCGCGCCGCCCGAGGGCGCACCGACCGACGGGGAGCCGGTCGCCGAGGCCGCGGCGGAGCCTGACGAAACGCCACCGGTTGCGGCCCCGGCCGCGATCCGCCGCGACCCCCTCGGCGAGCTCGCCGCCGCGGCCGGCTACCCGGACGGCGAACGCTGGTGGGACGCCCTGGTGGAGAGCCGGGCCGGCGCCGACGGCGACGTGTTCGCGGCGATCGCCGAGGCGATGGGGGCCTTGCGCGATGGCGTCGAGCCCGACCCGCAGGACGGGATCCGCGAGGAGGCCCGCGAGGCCCATATGCGGGCGGCGATCCGCAAGGCCGCCAAGGAGGAGTTTGCCCGCATCGCCGTGATCTGCGGCGCCTGGCACGTGCCGGCGCTGGCGCGCCACGACGCCAAGGGCCAGGCCTCCGCCGACAACGCCGCGCTCAAGGGCCTGCCCAAGACCAAGGTCGCGGCGGCCTGGGCGCCGTGGTCCTACGAGCGGCTCGCCTCGGCTTCCGGCTACCGCGCCGGGGTGCTCTCGCCCGAATGGTACGACACGCTGTGGCACCACGAGGGGCGCGTCGCCGCCCGCTGGCTCGCCCGGGCCGCCGCGCTCCTGCGCGAGGAGG
>JAEWKL010000619.1 GCA_023386115.1 Pseudomonadota bacterium | reverse complement strand
CGCCTGGCCGGCTCCCTCGTCGCCCGCGCGGCAGGCCTGGAGGCTTTGGGCTGGACCGCGCCGGTCGAGACCCGGAGCGGCCTTGCGGCCCTGGCCCGGGCCGGCGGCTGACCGCACCCGGCGCAGTGTTCCGCTCAGTGCACTCACACAGCGCCCGCTGCGCTGACGCCGCCTCAGCGCGCGACGACGGTGACCGGGAGTTTCGTGAGAGACACTTAATCCCGGACCATCCCCACGATCAGCGCGACGAGACCCCAGATACCGCGCACGATCCACACGACCAGTTCGATCAGATCCGGAAGGTCCCACCAGGAGAAGCCGTCGCGATCCCTCCGGTCGTCGTCCCGCGGCTCCTCGGCGTCCCGCTCCTCCGCCACGGATCGACCCCCCGGTCAGGCTTTCGTCGCGAAGCAGCCCGGCACCCCTTCGGGCGTCGGGCCGGGAGCATCGGGCGCGGGCTGCGCCGGGAAGGGCATCAATCCTCGGCGTCGTCCTCGTCGGGCTGGCGGATGCCGTAGCGGTTCTCGAGATTGACGGTGGCGCGTGGCGCCCGCTCGGCCAGATCCCGGGGAGCCACCTCGCGCGGCCCGTCCGGTCCGCCGAGGGAGCGGGGTTGGCGGACCGGGCGGTCGCCTTGGTCGCGGCCGATGCGCGGGATCAGCTGCACGATGTCGACGAAGTCGTCGGCTTGGCGGCGCAGCTCGTCGGCGACCATCGGCGGCTGGGTCTGCACCGTCGAGACCACGGTCACCCGCACGCCGCGGCGCTGCAGCGCCGCCACCAGGGGCCGGAAGTCGCCGTCGCCGGAAAACAGCACCATGTGGTCGATATAGGGGCTGAGCTCCATGGCATCGATCGTCAGTTCGATGTCCATGTTGCCCTTGATCTTGCGCCGGCCGGTCGAGTCGGTGAACTCCTTCACCGGCTTGGTGACGACGCGGTAGCCGTTATAGTCGAGCCAGTCGATCAGCGGGCGAATCGAGGAATATTCCTGATCTTCGACCAGGGCCGTGTAGTAGAAGGCGCGGACGAGATTCTCCCGGGCGCGGAAATCGGCCAGGAGCTTGCGGTAGTCGATGTCGAAGCCGAGAGCCTTGGTGGTGGCGTAGATGTTGGCGCCGTCGATGAACAGGGCGCTGCGGGGAGGGTTGGGCATCATTTATCCTTGGACGTGCGGTACGGCCGCACCTGAAGAATCACTTGCGAGAAAAGCCGCCATCAGCAATGCACTGCTCCCTGAGTATGTGGGCGGGAGCAATCAGCGCGGGTGCCGCACACCGCATAGCGGCCGCAATAGTGCCAGCTAAGGACGCGCCGCCGCGCCTGTCAAGCGACCTTGCGGCGGCGCGGCGGGGATAAGGCGAGAGGCGCGGGCGCGGAGCCGGCCCGCGGGGCGGATCAGGCGCCCGGAAGGGCGCGGCTGCCGGGCTTCACCGCCGGGATCGCGGCGAGTTCCGGCGGCAGCTGGTCGGCCGGATAGTTCGGGATGTCGAGGGTGACGAGGGCGACGAGGGGCAGGCCGAGATCGGCCTTGCCGCCCGAGCGGTCGATCAGGCAGGCCGCGCCCACCACCTCGCCGGGCTCCGCGGTCAGGGCCGCCAGGCATTCGCGGGAGGACAGGCCGGTCGTGACGATGTCCTCGACCATCACCGCGCGGGCGCCCTTCGGGATCTGGAAGCCGCGCCGCAGGGCGAAGGGCTTGCCCGGGTCGCGCTCGACGAAGATCGCCTTGGCGCCGAGCGCCCGGGCGGTCTCGTAGCCCGGCACGATGCCGCCGACCGCCGGTGAGACGACGTAGTCGACCCGGCCGTAGCGATCCGTGATCCGCTCGGCCAGCGCGCCGCAGACGCGGGCGGTGCGCACCGGATCGGTGAAGATCGCCATCTTCTGCAGGAACACCGCGCTGTGCAGCCCGGAGGAGAGCACGAAATGGCCCTCGAGCAGGGCGCCGGCGGAGCGGAATTCGGCGAGGACGTCGTCGGAGGTCATGGCACCCTTCAGTGGTCGGTGTCGGCACTGAGTCGGGGCTTGTGGCAGCGCGCGCCGGCCGGCGCAATCGGCCGGTCGGCGCGGCTCGCCGCTCTCGTGACGTCTCAGCGCCGGATCCGCAGCGGCCGCGGGGCGCCCTCCTTCGCCCCGTCCGACAGCACGAGCACGCGCTGGCTGTCGTCATCCTGATCGAGGAACAGCAGCGCCTCGGGCTTCACACTCTCGCCGTCCTCGATGAGGGGCGGCACCTCGCCGAGCAGCTCCGCTTCCTCGTCCTTGACCCGATAGATCGAGTAGGGGCCGTCGCCCGCCGCCGTCGGCCCCGCGAGAACGAGCAGCCCCGACGGCGAGGCGGCGAGGTCCCGGACGCCCCGCCCCGGCCCGAGCCGCACGAGGTGAAGCCGGGCCTTGGGCTTGCCGTTCCCCAGGACGTCCTTGATGGGCATCGCGACGATCGCGGCCCGGTCGCCCCCGAGGGACGGGCCGCGCAACCCGATGAAGAGCGTGTCGCCCAAAGCGGCGATTCCCTCGATCGTGAGGCCGTTCTGATCCAGGCGCCGGTTCAGGAAGGGGGCGAGGAGCGGCTCGGCGGCCAGGATTCCCGGCAGTCCCGTGAAGGCCTTCACCTGAGCCTCCGCCTCCAGCTTACCCTTCGGGCTGATCTGGTCAGGATCGATGCGAACTTGGATGATCCGGCTGTTGGCGCGGATGCTCGCGTCGATCTTGGCGGCATCCTTCGTCGGATCGAGCTTGTTCTTCTTGTCGCGCGGATGGCCGTGCGAACCGATGATCAGGAACACGCCGTCCGCATAGGTGACGCCCTCGCCGTCGAACTCGATCGGCTTGCCCTCGACCCTGTCGTTGATGAGCGGGATCGTGTCGCCGGCGAGAAGGCGGCCGTCCTCCACGATCACGATCTGGGCCACCTGGAGCTCGTCGTCGATCACCAGGCATCGCCGCGGAAAGCCTGCATGGGTGGTGCAGGCGATGCCGCTGACATCCGTCGACTTGTCTCCGTCCTTGCCGATCAGCTTCTTCTCGACCTTCCAGATCGGATCGCGATCATCTCCCGCCTTCGCCGGCCCCGCCGCCGACAGGCTGAGGCATAATGCCGTCGAAAGACATAAAACTGACAGACAATGACGTCTTGCTGTCATCATATCACCCCTCCCATCGAGCAATTTTCATGTAGAATTCGCGTATCGTTCATTTTTTATCTATAATTTACCAAAACAAAATAATCAAAAACCGCAATCCAATCCGCAGACGCACAGTTCGCCATAAAACCGAAAATTTACTGCGACAGAAAAGATGCGCGTGCCGGCACAGCCCGTCAAGTCGAATTCCCCGGCAGGGAATGTCGAAGGCGGATTGGTGTGATGATTCGACTGCCGTGATACCGCCGCGCCTTCGAACGGACCGGTTCGAAGG
>JAEWKL010000606.1 GCA_023386115.1 Pseudomonadota bacterium | reverse complement strand
CTCTCGGCCGAGTCGTTCCTGCGCCTCGCGCAAGCCGCTGCGCCGCTGCTCCGGGCCGGCCACGCGCCGCGGATCGTCGCGGTATCGTCCTACGTCGCCCATCTCTACCGGGCGGATCTCGGGCTGTTCGCCGCGTCCTCCGCCGGTCGCGCCGCCCTCGAAGCCCTGGTGCGGAGCCTTGCCCGCGAGCTCGCCCCGGACGGCATCACCGTCAACGCCGTGGCACCGGGCCTGACCCGCAAGGATCCGGGCCGCGCCGGCGCCCTGTCCGCGGAGGCGATCGCGACCCTCGAATCCGCCATTCCCCTTGGGCGGCGGGCCGATCCGGCGGAGATCGCGGCCGTCATCGCCTTTCTGGCCTCCCCGGCCGCCTCCTACGTCACCGGCCAGGTCGTCCACGTCGACGGAGGGCTCACGTGAGCCGCACCCCCCTCACCGATCCGCTCGTCATCGCGCATCTGCGCGTCGTCCTGATCGAGAGCCCGATCAGGATGGCCCGCCGCCAGGGCGTCGGCGACGTCAAGGGCACGGTCAAGCGGGTGCTCCTGCGCCTGACCACCCGGGAGGGGATCGTTGGCTGGGGCGAAGCCGCCCCCTGGGAGGTGTTCACCGGCACCGCCGAGGGCGCCTTCGCGGCCCTCGACACCTATCTGCGCCCGCTGATCCTCGGCCGCTCGGCGCGTGGCGTGCGGGCGCTCGCCGCCGACCTCGACCGGGCGCTCACCGGCCATACCGACGCCAAGGCGGCGGTGGAGATGGCCCTGTTCGACATCCTCGGCCACGCGTCGGGGCTCCCGGTGGCCGAGTTGCTGGGCGGCCGGGTGCGGGACCGGATCCCGCTGTCGTTCTCGATCGCCGATCCGGATTTCGACGCCGACCTCGCCCGCATGCACGCCATGGCGGCGCAGGGCCACCGCCTGTTCAAGGTGAAGACCGGGGTGAAGTCCCATGCCGAGGACCTGACCCATCTCGAAGCGATGCGGGCGGCCTTCGGCGAGGGCATCGACCTCCGGGTCGATTACAACCAGGCGCTGGCGCCCTTCGGGGCGTTGCGCATCCTGCGCGACGTCGAGGCCTTCCGGCCGACCTTCATCGAGCAGCCGGTGGCCCGCCGCCACCTCGACGCGATGGCGGAGCTGACCGCCGCCCTCGACACCCCGATCCTCGCCGACGAGAGCTGCTTCGATGCCGCGGATGCCATGGAGGTGGTCCGGCGCCGGGCCGCGGACGCGGTCTCGGTCAAGCTGATGAAGTGCGGCGGCCTGCTGAAAGCGCAAGCGCTGATGGCGATCGCAGAGACCGCGGGCCTGCCGGGCTACGGCGGCACCCTGTGGGAGGGCGGCATCGCGCTCGCCGCCGGCACCCAGCTCATCGCTGCCACCCCCGGCATCTCGCTCGGCTGCGAGTTCTACATGCCCCACCACGTGCTGACCGAGGACGTGCTGGAGGCGCGCGTGCCGGTCGAGGCGGGCGAGGTGGTGGTGCCGCAGGGCCCGGGGCTCGGGATCACGGTGAGCGAGGCGGCGATCCGGGAGAATGCGCGGGTGCTGGCCGACGCATGAGGCTTTGCCGCACCCAGGCCGGACAAATGCCGCGATCCCACCCACGACCTCATCGTGAGATAGCGGGTGGGATGTCGACGACTTGCCCTCACGCCGCCGCGCGGGCTTCCTCCTCCAGCTCGTCCGCCGGCCCGAAGAACTCGTACCGGATGCGCTCCGCCGGCACGCCGAGGCGGGCGAGACCGTGGACCAGGCTGGCGAGGAAGGATTTGGGGCCGCACAGGTAGTAGGTCGCCTCCGCCGCCGGAGTGTGGGCGACGAGCCATTCCGGGGTGATGCGGCCGACCCTGTCATACGCCGTCCCGAGCCGGTCCGTGGCCTCCGGCGCCTCGTAGACCGTGTGCAGGCGGATCGCAGGGCAATCGGCGGCGAGGCGCCGGGCGCGCTCGCCCATGGCATGGACCCGGCCGTCCAGCGCCCCGTGGACGTACCAGGTCGGCCGCTCGGGCGCCTCGGCGTGGATCGTCTCCAGCATGCTCATCATCGGGGTGAGGCCGACGCCGCCGCTCACCAGCACCACCGGCGCCGCCGAGCTGCGATCGAGCACGAAGTCGCCGGCGGGCGCCGCGACGGTCAGCACCGTGCCGGGATGGGCCGTCTCGTGCAGCCAGGACGAGACCAGGCCGGCAGGACGGCCGGGCGCCCCCTCGCGCTTCACGGTGATGCGGTAGGAGCGGTCGTTCGGCGCGCAGGAAATGGAGTAGTTGCGCTTGAGCACGCCCTCGCCCGGCAGGTCGAGGCGGAGGCCCAGATACTGGCCGGGCTGGTGACGCAGCACCACTCCCCCATCCACCGGCACCAGCACGAAGGAGCGGATCGTCTCGCTCTCGACCGTCACGCTCTCGATGCGGAAGTCGCGCCAGCCGGTCCAGCCGCCGGGCCGCGTCTCGTGATCGTGGTAGATCGCGGCCTCGCGATCGATCAGGATGTCGGCCAGGAACCAGTAGGCCTCGCCCCAGGCGGCGCAGATCTCCGGCGTCGCGGCCTCGGCCAGGACGTCCTGGATCGCCCCGAGCAGCGCCTCGGCGACGGAGGCGTAGTGAGCCGGCAGGATCGCCAGGGTGACGTGCTTCTGGGCGATGCGCTCGACCGCGCCGGCGAGCGCACCGAGATTGTCGATGTTGCGCGCATAGGCGAGCACCGCATTGGCCAAGGCCTTCGGCTGGGAGCCGGTCTCGCCGTGATGCGACTGGTTGAACAGGTCGCGGATCGCCGGATCCTGGAACAGGCGCTCGTACATCCGGCGGGTGATCGCGAGGCCGTGGGCCTCCAGGGCGGGGACCGTGGCCTTGACGAGGGCGATGGTGGCGGGGCTCAGCGGGGACGGCATGGCGTTCTCAAAAGGTGCATTCGACATGCATCTTATACAGCGCGCGCCAGAAGGTGTATAGGACTTACATGTTATGAAGTGGGCGAGGCTCCCATGCGCCTGACGCGCTACACCGATTACGCCCTGCGCACGCTGCTGTATCTCGGCGCCAACGAGCCGCGGCAGACCTCGATCGCCGAGGTCGCCCGGGCCTACGGCATCTCCGAGAACCACCTGACCAAGGTGGTGCACCAGCTCGGCCGGCTCGGCCTGGTGCGCACGATCCGCGGCCGCGGCGGCGGCCTGCGCCTGGCGCAGAGCCCCGGCGCGATCGTGATCGGCGCGGTCGTCCGACAGACCGAGGAGGATCTGACCCTGGTCGAATGCTTCGGGAACGGCGCCTGCGCCATCACCCCGGCCTGCCGCCTGCGCAAAGCCCTCGGCGAGGCGCTCGCCGCGTTCCTGGCGGTGCTCGATGGCTATACCCTGGCGGACCTGCTGGCGGGCGGTGCGGCGCCGGATCTCGCGCGGCTGCTGGGCCTGCCGGAGCCGGAGGGCGAGCCGGCGGAGGCGTAGGGGGCGGAGCGCCCCCGAACCCTCCCCACCTCTGCCGGGGAGGGTGCCCCACGGAGTGGGGCGGGAGAGGGGCAGCGCGACGCTGATCCAGGGTGGCGCCCGTCATGGTGGTCGCGACTTCTCCGGGAGCGGCGTCCCCTCTCGGCGGGACTTCGTCCCGCTGCGCCTGCTCCGCAGGCCACCCTCCCCCGCAGAGGGGGGAGGGTCGGCGTCGGCGCTTCAGCCCTTCGCCCGCCCCGGCCGCCGGTCCTGCGGCGTGTAATCGATCGTCGTGAAGCTGCCGCCCTGGAGGGTGCGGGCGATCGGATCGAGCGGGTTCTCCTGCGCCAGGATCTCCTCCGCCCAATCCTCCGCCGACTGGGTCGGCCGGTAGCCGATCACGGCTGCGGCCGCGCTGTTGTCCCAGTAGCTGCGCGGATTGTTCGAGGCGCCCCAGACCGCGACGTAGCCCGGGATCGGCGCCGCGATGCTGCGCAGCACGAGCTGAGTGAGGTCGTCGTGGCCGAGCCAGGTCGAGAGGTGCCGGAACTCGGTCGGCCGCGGCAGGGCGCTGCCGATGCGGATGGCCACGCCCTCGATGCCGTGCCGGTCCCAGTACATCTGCCCCATCAGCTCGCCCCAGGCCTTGCTCAGGCCGTAGGCACCGTCGGGCCGGAACGGGGCGTCGATGGCGAGCCGGTCGTTCACCGAATGCATGCCGAAGGCGTGGTTGGAGCTGGCGAAGATCACGCGCCGCAGGCGATGGCGGCGGGCGCCCTCGTAGACCGCCTGCAGGGCGACGAGGTTGTTGTCGATCACCTCCGGCATCGGCCGCTCGACGCTGGTGCCGGCCAGGTGCACCAGGACCTCGGTCCCTTCGAGCAGCCGGTCGACCGCCTCGGGATCGCGCAGGTCGCCGGTCGTCACGGTCTCGGCCTCCGCGAGCGGCGTCAGCGCCGTCGGTCCCCCGCCGGAGCGCAGGACGATGCCGGCCTCGAGCAGCCGCGGCCGCAGCACCGCCCCGATCTGCCCGCCCGCCCCCGACAGGGCGACCCGGATTCCTGCTGCCTCGCTCATGCGTCCTCCCGTATCATCGTTGGTCCGCGCCCGACCGGCGCGAGGCCACGCCCATCATCGGGCCACGGCGGTGCTGCGTCGAGACGCGCCGCGCGAGGAACCGCCTTGCATCGGGGCTTGCGTCCCGCAATGGTCCGCCGCCCGAAGAAACGCCAGGAGGATTGCCCCCGTGTGGACGCCGACGATCCGGTATCCCGACCCCGCCATCGAGGTCATCGACCCCTCCTTCGCCCGCTACCGGGTGTTCAGCGCCGGGGTCGAGCGCCTCGCCACCGGCTGCCGCTGGAGCGAGGGCCCGGTCTGGTTCGGCGACGGGCGCTACCTCCTGTGGAGCGACATCCCGAACAACCGCATCCTGCGCTACGACGAGGAGAGCGGCGCGGTCTCGGTCTTCCGCAAGCCGTCGAACTTCGCCAACGGCAACACCCGCGACCGCCAGGGCCGGCTCGTCACCTGCGAGCATGGCGGGCGCCGGGTGACCCGCACCGAGTATGACGGCGCCATCACCGTCCTGGCCGACGGCTACGAGGGCAAGCGCCTCAACTCGCCCAACGACGTGGTGGTGGCCTCCGACGGCGCGGTCTGGTTCACCGACCCGCCCTTCGGCATCCTCGGCAACTACGAGGGCGAGCGGGCCGAGCCGGAGCTGCCCCAGAACGTCTATCGCCTCGACCCGGCGACCGGGATGCTGGCGGCCGTCGCCACCGACCTCGCCGGGCCGAACGGCCTGTGCTTCTCCCCCGACGAATCGATCCTCTACCTCGTTGAATCGCGGGCGCAACCGAACCGGCGCATCCTCGCCTTCGACGTCGGCGCGGGCGGGCGCCTCACGAACCGGCGCGTCCACATCGATGCCGGCCCCGGTACGCCGGACGGCTTTCGCTGCGACAGCGACGGCAACCTGTGGTGCGGCTGGGGCATGGGCTCGGACGCCCTCGACGGGGTGATGGTCTACAACCCGCAAGGCACCCTGATCGGCCGCATCCGCCTGCCGGAGCGCTGCGCCAATCTCTGCTTCGGTGGGCGCCACCGCAACCGGCTGTTCATGGCGGCGAGCCAGTCGCTCTACGCGCTTTACGTCGACACGCAGGGCGTGGCCGGGGGCTGACGCCCCCAGCCCTCGCGGGGATGGCTAACGCCGCCGCCCCGCTGCCACCAGGCACATGAGCTCGAACAGCACCTGGGCGGCGCATTGCGCCGTGTTGCTGGTCGGGTCGTATTGCGGCGCCACCTCGACCACGTCGCCGCCGACGATGTCGAGACCCGCGAGGCCCCGCAGCAAGTCCAGCACCTCGCGCGGCGTGAGCCCGCCCATCTCGGGCGTGCCGGTGCCCGGCGCGAAGCCGGGATCGAGGCTGTCGACGTCGAAGGAGAGGTAGGTCGGGCCGTCGCCCGCGACCTCGCGGGCCCGGGCGATCACCGCGGGCAGTCCGAGCCGCGGCACCTCCTCGGCATGGATCACCGTCATCCCGGAGACGTACGAGAACTCCCACAGATACTCGGCGCCGCCCCTTATGCCGATCTGGATCGTGCGGGCGGGGTCGAGAACGCCGTCGAGCACCGCCTGGCGGAACGGGCCGCCATGGTGGAACTTCGAGCCCTCGTAGACGCCGCCGGTGTCGCAATGGGCGTCGATGTGGATCATGCCGACCGGGCGCGCGGCACCGACCGCCCTCAGGGTCGCACGGCTGATCGAGTGGTCGCCGCCGACCGCCAGGGGCACCACGCCCGCCTTCACCACGGTTGCGAAGAACGCCTCGATGTCCTCGTGGCAGCTCTCGAGGGAGAAGCGGCTGCGGAACGGCACGTCGCCGATATCGGCCGCCTTCAGCTCCGCCGCCGGGGTGATCCGCAGCACGTGCTCGTAGGGGCCGATGCGCTCCACCGCCCGCACCGCCCGCGGCCCGTGGCGGGCGCCGGCCCGGTTGGTGACGCCGAGATCCATCGGCACGCCGATCAGCGCCACGTCGAGGCCGCCGAAATCGGGCAGGGTCGCGGCCTCGGGGCGGAACGGCAGGTCGAGGAAGGTCGCAGGATCCGCGAACGGCCATTTGCGCCGGTCGCTCTCGCTGAATTGCTGTGCGGCGGCCTTCGCGAAATCCGGGTCGTCGATGTCGCCGCCGGTCGCGTCGAGGTAGCGGGCACGGAGAGCCGCGAGCTTGGCCGCGAGCTTGGCCTGATCCATGGGAGGCTCCGGAGAGGGGGCCCGCGCGGCCTCTCTGCGGACCGCGGGCGCGGCACTCGGGGGGTCGGCCTCGAGAGGCCTCGGCGCGACCGGCGTGCCCTCGGCCCGCGCCACCCGGCCGCGACAAGAGCGCAGGCCGGCCATGCTGGCAAGCCCGTTGTCCCGGCAGGCGGCGACGGCCAGGACTCGGGGATCGTGCGGTCCACCGCTCCCGACGCTTCCGAAGGCCGCCACAGATGGGCGACATCCTCCTGGGTGACTTCCCGCCCGACACCCGTCCGCACCGCCTGACCGCGGCAGCCTGACCGACGATCGTGATGCGCTCCCTTCTGTCCCCGGCCTGGCCGGGCGTCTGGCTGCTCGCCGGTGCCCATCTGCTCGCCTTCGCAGACCGGTTCATCGCCGCCCTGGTCGCGCCGGCGATCAAGGCGGATCTCGCTCTGAGCGACTTCGCGCTCGGCCTCGCCCAGGGCACCGCCTTCGTGGCGGCCTATGCGGCGGCCTCGCTGATGGCCGGCTCCCTCGTCGACCGCGTCCATCGCCCGCGCCTGATCGCGGCCGGGATCCTGGTCTGGAGCCTCGCCTCGCTGTCGAGCGGGCTCGCGACCGATCTCAGCGAGTTCGTCCTCGCCCGCGCCGTCCTCGGCCTCGGCCAGGCCGTCCTGACCCCGGCGGCCCTCGCGCTCATCGCCGCGCGCCAGCCGCGGGACCGGATCGGGCACGGCGTCTCGCTCTACACCGCCGGCGCCGTCCTGGGGCGCGGCACCGCCTTGGGTCTGGGCGGCGGGCTCCTCGCCCTCTTGCCGGCGCTGGCGCCGGTGCCGGGGCTGTCCGACCCCGTTGCGGCCTGGCGCGTGCTGTTCGTCCTCAGCGCGGTGCCGAACCTCGTCCTCATGGCCCTGCTGCTGCGGGTGCGGGATCCCGGCCGCGACGGCCCGCGGCCGATCAGGCGCGTGCGGGTCTGGCCTTGGCTCGCCCGCCATGCCGGGCGCTACGCCGCCATCATGCTCGCGGGAACAGCCGTGACCCTGGTGGTGCAGACCACCAATGCCTGGGCGGTGACGCTCCTCGTGCGCCGCTTCGGCCTGCCGCTATCCTCGGCCGGGATGCTGGTCGGCGCGGTCATGACGCTCGCCGCACCGCTCGGCCAGTTCACCGGCGGGCGTCTCCTCGACCGCGGGACCAGGGCAGGTCTGCCCGGACGGCGGCGGCTGCTCTGCGTCCTCGTCGGCACGCTGCCGCTCTCAGGGATCCTCTGCCTCGCGGAGGATCTGGCCCTCGCGACGGCCGCCCTGAGCGCCCTGGTCTTCGGCCTCGGCATCGGCTCGGTGACGACGCTCGCCGGGCTGCAGATCATGACACCCCATTCGTTGCGCGGTCGCGTCACCGCCCCGTTCATGGCCGGCATCACGCTCGCGGGCTTCGGGCTCGGCCCGCCGCTCGTCGGGCTCCTGGCCGACCGCGTCTTCGGCGAGGCGGGACTCGGCAACGCCCTGCTGACCGCCACCGCGCTGGCCTGCGCGCTCGGGCTCGTTGCCCTCCTGCCGGGCGCGCCCTACGTCAGGAGGCCCACGGCCGGACAGGTGCGGCCTCCGCGCTGAGCGGGTCCGCGAACGCGATGGACACGATCACTCTTGGAACCGGGATCCTTGGAACCGGGATCCCTGGAGCCGGGATCCTTGGAATCGGACAACCTGGACCCGGAATCTCCGGGCCCGCGCCGCCGGGCGAGGCCCTGCCGGACGATGCGGCCTTCGAGGCCTATCGCGCGCTCTACAGCGGCGGCACCGACGTCGACCGTCTCGCAGGCCCGCTGCAGACCGAGGTCGTCGCCCACCGGATGCCGCGGATGCTGCTCTTCGACCGTCGGCTGGCCGGCGTGTCGCATGCCCGCACGCCCCGCCGGGTCGCCCGCGACGGGTTCGACCATGTCACTCTCCACCTCGTCCTTGCCGGCAGCATGATGCTGGAGGTGCCCGGCGCGGTCCGCCGGGTCCAGGCCGGGAGCATGGCGCTGTTCGACCTCACCCAGCCGCAGCGCACCTGGACCGACGGCGCCCGCATCGTCACCGCGGCGATCGCCCGCGACCGGCTCGATGCCGCGACGCTGGACGGCCTCGACCTGCACGGCCTGGTCCTCGGGCCCCGCGAGGCGGGGCTGGTGATCGACTTCGCGCGCTCCCTGGCCGCCCACGCGGCGGCGCTGACGCCCGACCTCGCCGGCGCGGTGACCGAGTCGCTGTGCCTGCTGTTGGGCGCGCCCCTGGCATCCTTGCGCGACAAGGGCGCCCCGCCGCCGCCGGCGGTCGCGGCGGGCCGGGCCCGCGCCCGCGCGGGGGCCGGTATCGCGCAGAAGCGCGGGCAGCG
>JAEWKL010000603.1 GCA_023386115.1 Pseudomonadota bacterium | reverse complement strand
AGGCGCGCCTCACCCTCGCGGTCGGCCGCGACCTCGACATCGCCAACCGGCGCTGCCGGTTGCCGGCCTCGACGCCGGGGCCGCGGGTCTTCGAGGCCGCGCTCGCCGGCGCACCGCAGCTCTGCTTCGCCTCCGGGCTCGAGGTCCTGGACTATTTCGAGGAGGGCCGGGAGATCCTGCTCTTCGACGACGTCCACGAGATCGCGGACGCCATCGCCCGCTCCCACCGCGAGCCCGCCGCCTTCGAGGCGATGGCCGAGCGCGCCCGCGCCCGGGCGCTCGACGCCCACACCTACCGCCACCGGGCCGAGACCATCCTGGCGGTGATGGCCGCGTGACCGGAAATTCCATGGGAACCGCCCTGCCCCCCTGCGCGCCGCTCTCGGTGCTCCTGCTCGACACCGAGCCGCGGACCAGCAACGCCTACATCACCCTCGCGGTCGCCGACGCCCTGCGGCGGCACCCGGCCGTCGGGCGGGTGGTCCGGGCGACCCATGCCGACGCGGTGGCGCTGGCGCAGGAAACCTTGGCACTCGGCGAGCGGTTCGACCTCGTCCTCGCCCTCGGGGGGGCGAGCCGACACCATGCGCTCCTGCGCCGCCTCTGCGCGCTCGCCGGCACCAGCGCGCTCTGGACCACCGAGGACCCCTACCTGAGCGCGGCGAATGCCCGGCTCTCGGGGTGCTTCGACCTCGTCTTCACCAACGACCGCGGCTCGCTGACCCGCTACGGGGCCGGGGCCCGGCACCTGCCGCTCGCGGCCACGACCCTGTTCCAGGATCTGCCCGTCAGGCCGGACGACGCGGCCTTCCGCTACGACCTCCTGTTCGTCGGGACGGCCTGGCCGAACCGGGTCGCGACGCTCAACCGGATCCTCTCGGCCTTTCCCCGCGACCTGACGGTGAAGATCGCGCTGCCGGCCAACGCCTACCTGCCGCCAGCCGTGCTGGCGCGCGACGACCTGATCGTCGACTGGCGCTGCGGCAACGAGGATTTCGCCCGGCTCGCCAATGCCAGCCGGGTGGTCCTGACGCTGCCCCGGATCTTCACCGCGAGCGCCGACGAGGCGCCGTCGGGCACGACGCCGCCGCCGCGGCTGTTCGAGGTCGCGCTGGCCGGCGGCGCGCAGCTCGTGGTCGGCGCGCACCCCGAAACCTTCGACTACTACGAGGCCGACCGCGAGATCCGCGCCTGCGCGGAAGAGGATGCGGTCCCGACGGTCGCCGCCCTGCTGGCCGATCCCGCAGGGCGCATCGCCATGGCCGAGCGCGCCCGGGCCCGCACCCGCGCCGAGCACCTCTACGACCACCGGGTCGACGTGATCGTGCGGGCGGTCATGGAGCGCGGAACCGTCCCGCACCTGCCGGCCGCCAGGTCGTCCGGCAGCATCGCGGAGGACGTACCGTCGGCCGCCGCCAAGCCCCGCCTGCTCTTCGTCGCCCATAACCGGGCCGGGCGGCGCCCGGGCGGCGGCGTGGAGTTCTACCAGGAGCAGCTGGCGCAAGCGCTCGACGGGTTCGAGACCCTGTTCCTCTATCCCTCCTTCGAGGAGGATGCCTGGGTGATGCGCCTCGACAAGGGCGAGACCTCGGAGGCGCTGCCGATCCCGCCGGCGGAACGGCTGCTCGCGAGCCCCGAGATCGAGGCCCTGGTCGAGCGCATCCTGGTCGAGCGCCGCATCGACCTCGTCCACGTCCACCACCTGCTCGGCCTGCCCTTGAGCCTCCCGGCGATCGCCCGGGCCCACGGCGTGCCGGTGGTGGCCCAGCTGCACGACTTCTTCCTGATCTGCCACCGCTACACCCTGATGAACCAGCACGGCGTGTTCTGCGACGTGGTGAACCGGGGCGAGGGACAATGCGACGGCTGCCTCGCCACCGCCGAGGGGCTGCCCGCCGGCGCGAAGGCCCGGCGCGACGGGTTCGTGGCGCGGATGCTCGGCAGCATCGACGCCCTCGTGACCAGCACGCCGGCCACCGCCGACTACGTCCGGGCCTTCTACCCCGAGGCGACGGCCCGGGTCGCGGTGATCGAGATGGTGGATGCGGAACCGGCCCGCCTGCCGTCTCCACCGAAGCCCGTCATTCCGGCGACAAGCGCACCCGGGTCGCGCGCCCGGTTGCGGGTCGCGGTGCTCGGCAACGTCGTCGATCACAAGGGCGCCCGGACCCTGCTCGAGCTCGTGCGCATCACGGAGGGCGACGGCACGGTCTTCGAGGTGCTCGGCTACGTCGCGAGCTACCTCGTCGCCGCCTTCGAGGCCCAGGCGGGAGAGCGGCTGACCTTGCGCGGCGGCTACACCCGCGAGGAGGTGCCGGCCCTGCTCGCCGGCTGCGACGTGTCGCTCCACCTCTCGCTGTGGCCCGAGACCTACATGATCTCGCTCACCGAGGCGTGGCGGGCCGGTCTGATCCCGATCGTCACCGATCTCGGCGCCCCGGGCGAGCGGGTCACCGACGGCGTCGACGGCCTGAAGGTTCCGCCCGGCGAATCCGGCGCCGTCCGCCAGGCCCTGCGGCGCCTGGCGCACGATCCGGACCTCGTCGCCGGCTTGCGCGCCGCGATCGCGACGAAGGCCCTGCCCGGCATGGAAGGGCACGCCGCGCAGATGGCGGCGCTCTACCGCGACCTGATCGCGGAGCGGCCCGCGCCGCACGCCGCGCCGGGCGAGGCGTCCGCGCCCTTCACCCTCTCGGTCCTCGACCTCGGATTTCGCCTCAACCATGCCGACTGGACCGACCCGGCGATCGTCTGGGACGGGGCCGAGGAGACGAGCGCCGTCACCGACGCCCTGCCGCCGGCGGTGGCCGGCCTGCCCGAGCGGGTGCTGGCGCCGAGCGACCCCGGCCGGTCCTGGGAGATCGCCGACCTCGTCGTCGACGGGCAGCGGCTGCCCGGCCGGATCGGCGCCTGCGCGGCCTGCGAC
>JAEWKL010000541.1 GCA_023386115.1 Pseudomonadota bacterium | reverse complement strand
GTGCTTGGCCAGCGCCTTGGCGGTCGCCTCGCCGACCTGCTCGATGCCAAGGGCGAAGATGAACCGGTTGAGCGGGATGGTTCGGCGCGCCTCGACCCCGGCGAGGAGGTTCTTGATCGCCTTGTCCTCGTCGTCCTTCTTCTTGGCCGCCTTCTTGACCTCCTTGCCGGCGGCGAGCGCCCGCTCGGCCGAGAGCGCCTGGCGCCGCGCCACGACGGCGGCCTTCAGGGGCTCGAAGTCAAGGCGGAAGCGGGCGGCGGGCTGGTGCACCAGCCCGGCCTCGAACAGCGTCTCGATATAGGTCTCGCCGAAGCCCTCGATGTCGAAGGCGTTGCGCGAGACGAAGTGCTTCAGCCGCTCCTGGCCCTGCGCCGGGCAGATCAGGCCGCCGGTGCAGCGGCGTACCGCGTCGAGCTTGCCCGTGCGCGGGTTCAGGCCTCGCACCGCGTGACTGCCGCAGGCCGGGCAGGTCTCCGGGAAGCGGTAGGGCACCGCGTCCTTCGGGCGGCGCTCCAGTACCACGTCGGCGACCTTCGGGATCACGTCGCCGGCGCGCAGGACCACCACGGTGTCGCCGACCCGCACGTCGGACCCTTGCGCGAGGTCGATGTCGTGGCGGAGGGTCTGGCCTGTCCAGACCGGAATGCCGCTGCGGATCGGGTTGCCGTCAGCATCGACGCCGTGGACGTAATCCTCGTTGTGGAGCGTCGCGTTCGACACCACGACGCCGCCGACCGTGACCGGCCGCAACCGCGCCAGCGGGTTGAGCGAGCCGGTGCGCCCGACATTGATGTCGATCGCCTCGACGACCGTGGTGGCGCGCTGGGCCGGGAACTTGTGGGCGAGGGCCCAGCGCGGCGCCCGCGCGACGAAGCCGAGGCGCCGCTGCAGCGCGAAGGAATCGACCTTGTAGACGACGCCGTCGATATCGTAGCCGAGATCGGCGCGCCGGGCCTCGATCATCCGGTAGTGGGCCAGCATCGCGGCCGCGTCGGCGCAGAGCACCGTCAGCGGGTTCACGGGCAGGCCCCAGGCCCGGAAGGCCTCGATCATCTCGAACTGCGACTCGGCCGGCTGCTCCGACATCTCGCCGGCGGCGTAGGCGAAGAAGCGCAGGGGCCGCGAGGCGGTGATGCTGGAATCGAGCTGGCGCAGGGAGCCGGCGGCGGCGTTGCGGGGATTGGCGAAGAGCGGCTTGCCGGCCTCCTCCTGGCGGGCATTGATCCCGGCGAAATCGGTGTGCGACAGGTAGACCTCGCCCCGCACCTCGCACACGGCAGGCCAGTCCCGGCCGGCCAGCACCTCGGGAATCTCCTTGATCGTCCGCACGTTGGCGGTCACGTCCTCGCCGACCTCGCCGTCGCCCCGCGTCGCCGCGGTGACGAGACGCCCGTCCTCGTAGCGCAGGGACAGGGACAGGCCGTCGATCTTCGGCTCGGCCGTGAAGGCGACCGGCTCACCCGCGGAGAGGCCGAGGAAGCGGCGCACCCGATCGACGAAGTCGCCGATCTCCTCGTCCGAGAAGGCGTTGCCGAGGGAGAGCATCGGCACCGCGTGCCGCACCTTGGCGAACTTGTCCGACGCCTTGGCGCCGACGCTGGCCGAGGCCTCGCCGGTGCCGGCGAGGTCGGGGAAGCGGACCTCGATCGCCTCAAGCCGGCGGCGCAGCGCATCGTACTCGGCATCCGAGATCGTCGGCGCGTCCTCGCCGTGATAGCGCCGGTCGTGCTCTGCGATCTCCGCCGAGAGGGCGGCGTGGAGGCTCTGGGCGCTCTTCTGGTCGAGGTCGTCGGGGTCGGGGTCGGGGTCGCGGGTGGGGGGCATGGACGCTCGTGACGCGGGGCTCGGTGTTCGGGCCTGATGTAGGGCACCCGGCGCGGGTGGCGGCGGGCGCGGATCGGGACCTGTCATGCCCGCAGGATGTCTCACATTTCGTTAACCCTGCTCGCGCGCCACCCTGACTCATCGCCTGTCACGGGCATTCAGGACGTGAACGATCAACGCCAGGGCCGCCACCAAAGCCGCGACGGGTCCCAAGGCACGGGCATTCCAGATCTGGATGACCCATCCGCCGAGAAGACCGGCCAAGCCGATGCCGAGATACAGGGCGGAGGCATTCAGAGACACCAGGATCTGGCCGACCTGCGGGGCCATGGAGAGCAGGCGATGTTGCTGCGCGGGCAGCAGCAGCCACCCCGCGCTGTTCCAGATCGCGACGCCGAGGAGAACGCCCGGCAGCGTCGCGGCCAGGGAGGGGAACAGCGCGAGGATGCCTATGACGACGATCAGGCTCGTCGCGACGGTGCGATTCGCGCCCCACCGGTCGGCGAGCCATCCACTCAGCCCATTGCCAAAGGTCCCCGCGATGCCGAACGCGCACAGCACCAGACTCAAGGTCCGCCCCTCCGCGTGCATCGTCTCGGCCAGAAGGGGCCCGATATAGGTATAGACGGTGAAGCCCGCGGTCATCGCCAAGGTCGTGACGATCAGCGTTCCCGGGACTCGGGGCAGCCGCAGGGAGCGCGCGCGCGCGAAGCGTGACCGCGGGCGGAGCGGGGAGTTCGGGAAGCCAGAGGGCCAGTCCCGCGAGCGCCGCCACGCCGAAGGCCGTGACCAGCCAGAAGGCGGCGCGAAAGCCCCCGGACTCGCCGAGCCACGTGCCGACCGGCACCCCGGCGATGGTGGCGACGGTGATGCCCCCCATCACGACCGACAGGGCCCGTCCCCGGTGGCTCGGCCCCGCCAGGATCGCGGCGGAGACGGACGCACAGGGCGTATAGGCCGCCGACGCCACCGCGGCCACGATCCGGCCGGCCATCAGCATCGTGTAGCTCTCGGCCCACGCGGCCACCCCGTTGCCGACGACGAAGACGAACAAGGCGACGAGCAGAAGCCTGCGGCGCGGCAGGTTCGCCGTCAGGGAGGCCACGACAGGAGAGGCGATCGCGTAGATCGCCGCGAAGACCGTGACCAGCTGACCGGCGGCGGCCACGCTCACGTCGAGCTGGCGGCTGATATCCTGCAGGACGCCGGCAAGGATGAACCCATCGGTGCCGATCGCGAACGTACCCACTGCCAGAAGGGCGATTCTCCACCACATGCCGTCACTCCTTGAACCGGGCATGCGTCGATCGCTAAAGGTTGACAGCGCTGTCAGGGTCAAGCTGCGCGGAGGGGTGATGCAGATCGGCGAATTATCGCGTCGCACGGGAGTCAGCGTGCGGATGCTGCGCTACTACGAGCAGGAGAACCTGCTGCAACCGGCGCGCCGGTCCTCCGGCTACCGCGATTACGGCGAGGACGACGTCCGCCTGGTCGAGCGCATCCGCGCCTTGAGTGCCGCCGGCCTCACCCTCTCGACCGCGCGGATCGTCCTTCCCTGCGTCAACGATCACGGACAACGGTTCCAGCCCTGCAAGGAAGTTCGCCCGGCCTTGGAACGAGAGATGCGCCGCATCTCCGAGAAAATCGCCACTCTGGAAACGAGCCGCCAGATCTTGATGGATTACCTGAGCGAAGCCGGATGATCGCCATCGCGCGTCGCTTTACGCGGTGACGTGCGACCGATGCGAGGCAACGGACCGCGATCGGGCTGCACTCACATCATCATCTTCCGCCGCCATGGCACCTTCGCGGTCCAGAGGCCGGCCGACGGAGCGGCAGGATGGGGCCGCCACCGCGAAGCGCGCGCAGGCTTTGCGGCACCGGCCAGCCGTCCAGGGAAGTGAGGCAGGAGAGGTCCGTCCGCGAGTCGAGGGCGGGAGGTTGGACGCTCCAAAACGGAAAGACGATTGGTGCGTGCGATACCGGAAACGGGCTATGCAGATCCTGAGGCCAGGCACGTCAAATGCGGGGCCTCACGGCGCATCCGGCCTGTCCTCCCGATCGTCATCGAACAGAAGAAGTACGACGGCGCTCCGCAGCGGCGGAAGCTCGTCCACCACGATACCCCACATGATGCGGTCGGACAGGTTATGGTATTCGTGCCGCAGCACGTTTCCGATGCCGCGGATCTTGCGCCAAGGCGCCTCCGGCCGCCGCGCCTGGATGTCGGCCAGCACTGCGCGACTTGCCTCGGAGATGATGTCGATGCCGCCCTGCACGCCGTGCTTCAGCAACCAGTCTCCAGCGTAATCCACGAGGGTCTTGCATTCCGTCGCACGCTGAATGCCGTCGATCGCCGCGAGCATATCGTCGAGAGCGTGGCGAAACTCACGGGTCACCATTAAAAGACCTTGACCGCCGATCGCTCGATGCGTGCACGCAGCCGCGGATGCAAGCTGTCGCGGGTGGTCACGTCGACCGCGGTCCCTAGCTGATCCTCAAGGAAACGCTTGATGCCGACGAGGTCGAGGCCGTTGAAGCGACTTTCGGGATCGTAGTCGATGAACAGGTCGAGATCGCTGTCGGGCCGGGCAACGTCCCGGGCAGTTGATCCGAACAGGTAGAGCGACGTCGCGCCCATGTCCCGCACGCTGTCGGCATGCGCCTTGATCTGGATGATGGCGTCGTCGCGAGTCATGATGCCATGATACAGCGCGGCTCGACGCGAGGCCGCATGCCGCGACCACACGGGCTCAGGCCATCGCCTCGCGCCGCCCGATCAGCCGCGCCTTCCATCCCAAGGCCGGCCGCTCGACGTAGCGCCAGGACAAGGCCGCCACCGCCAGCGTTAGGACCAGCGACGGCCCGAGCAGCACCCAGGCCGAGGACGCCGGGAACAGGGCGTGCAGGCTCTGCTGCACCGGCCAGCCATAGAGGTAGGTGCCGTAGGACAGGTCCGCCCGCGGATCGAGCACCGGGTGGCGGATCGGAGGGCTCAGGCCGAGGCAGAGCACGCCATAGGCCTCGGCGAGGAACAGCAAAGGCGGGTAGAAGGCGGTGCCGTGGACGAGGCCCGCAAGGACGAGGAGCGCCAGCGCCAGAGGCCGGCTCAAGGGCGCGCGGTCGGCATAGAGGAACAGCGCCGCGCCCGCCGCGAAGATCAGCGGCAGGCGCAGGGATGTCTCAAGGGCCTTGGACATCTCGCCGTCGCGCAGTCCAGCGAGCGCGAGGCCCAGAGCCAGGACGGCCACGAGCAGGGGCGCGAGCCAGCGCCGGCGCAGGGTGCCGAGCAGCCCCGCCGCGAGGAGGCCGAGATAGCACAGAACCTCGTATTTGAGCGTCCAGACCGTCCCCATCGGGAAGCGGAACGGGTTGTCCGAAAAGACGCCCGGCAGGGCGGCGTTGCTCTTGAAGGTGGTGAGGGTGCCCTGGATGAACCGCCACAAGCCCGGATCGGCCCAGTAGGCGGAGAGGGCTGAGCTCGTCATCAGGCTGCCGAGGCCGAGCGACACGGCGAGCGTCGCCGCGACGAGGCCCGGCGCGATGCGCAAGGCCCGCGCCACGACGTAGTCGCGCGGCCCGCGCCGCATCAGGCTCATCGTGACCAGGAAACCGGAGACGGCGAAGAAGCCGTTCACCGCGTGCTCGCCGAGGGTGTAGCCGGTGGCCCGCGCCAGCGGCTCGTCGAGGATGTGGCCGGTGGTGACGCTGAAGGCGTGCGAGACGACGACGAGGAGCGCGAGCGCCAGGCGCACGGCCCCGAAGGCGTTGTGCGGCCGGGCGAGGCCGGCGGCGACCGTTACCATGCGCCCGCCTCCGGCCGCAGGGCCGGCTCTTCCGCCAGCCCCTCCCGCGCGAGGGCGCTGCGCCCCTGCCGGGCCGCCCAGGCGCCGGCGACCGAGCCGCCGTAG
>JAEWKL010000540.1 GCA_023386115.1 Pseudomonadota bacterium | reverse complement strand
CTCCCCACCCGCGAGGAGAGGTGAAACCCGCGCCCTATCGTGGCCGGACCGCGTTCGGCGAACACCGCCTCACGGCTGCGTCGCGCTCGCGCGCACCCGCTCCTCGGCCTCGCGCAGGGCCTCGGGGGTGCCGACATGGAGCCATTGCCCATCGAGACGAAGCCCGAACAGGCGCTCCGCCGCGATGGCGCGGTCGAACAGCAGGTTGAGGGAGAACGACCCCTCCGGCGTGTCGGCGAACAGCTCGGGCTTCACGATCGCGACGCCCGCATAGACGAAGGGCGAGACCTCGCGCTCGGCCCGGCGGCTCAGGCGCCCCTCCTTGTCCATGTGGAAGTCGCCCGGGCCGTCATAGCCGAGGCTGGTTGCGGCGGAGGCCAGCAGCAACAGCATGTCCATGCGCTCCGGATCCCAGGCGGCGACGAGGCGACGGAGATTCGGCTGCGGCCCTTCGAGCCAGAACGAATCGGAGTTCAGCACCATGAAGGGCGCCGGCCCCAGATGCTCGAGCGCCTTCTTCACCCCGCCGCCGGTCTCGAGCAGCGTGTCGCGCTCGTCCGAGATGGTGATGCGCGGGGGACCGCGCCGGCGCACCAGGTGGGCCTCAATCAGGTCGGCGAGGTAGTGCACGTTGACCACCGCCTCCGGGATCCCGGCCTCGGCGGCCCGATCGAGGGCATAGTCGACCAGCGACTTGCCGGCGACCTCGACCAGAGGCTTCGGGGTGGTGGCGGTGATCGGGCGCATGCGCTTGCCGAGGCCCGCGGCCAGCACGAAGGCGCGCGTCACGACGGGATCAGGAATATCGGTCATCGCGGGCGGAGTTTCGTCAGGCGGTCAGGATTCGGGGCACAGGCGCGGCAGGTGCGCGGCATACCAGGCCCGCACGCCGGCGAGCGCCGGGTGGGCGAGGTTGCGGGCGAGATAGCCCTCGATGCGCGGCAAATGGGCGAGATAGCCCGGCTTGCCGTCGCGCCGGTCGAGGCGGGCGAAGATGCCGAGGATCTTGGTGGCGCGCTGGGCGCCCAGCACCGCGTAGGCCCGGGCGAAGCCCTGCATGTCGAACTCGGAATCGCGCATCTTGCGCTCGCGGGCGTAGAGGCCGAGCAGGCGCAGCTCGAACTCGGCGCTGGCGTCGACCCGGGCATCCTGGAGCAGCGAGGCGACGTCATAGGCCGGGTGGCCGAGCACCGCGTCCTGGAAGTCGATCAGGCCGATCCGCTCGATCCCGTCGCGCTCCGGCAGCCAGATCAGGTTGGGGGAGTGGTAGTCGCGCAGGGTCCAGGTCCGCTCCTCGGATTCGAGGCCTTCCAGCGCCTCGCTCCAGGCGGCGAGGAAGGACGCCTTCGCGTCCGGCGCCAGCGGGGTGTTGGCCACGAAGGGCGCGTACCATTCGGGCAGCAGCTCGGCCTCGAACAGCAGCGCCTCGCGGTCATAGGGAGGCAGCACGTGGTCGTGCCCCTCGGCCACCGGCAGCACCCCGGGCAGCGTGGTGCCGTGCAGGCGCGCCAGCACCTTCACGGCCTCGGCGTAGCGCTCGGGGCGCGGACCGTTCTGGTCGACGACCGGCTCGGTGCCGAGATCCTCGAGGATCAGGAGCCCCGCCTCCAGGTCCTCGCCCAGGATCTTCGGGGCGCTGAGCCCCAGGGCCCGCAGGCCGCGATCCATCGCCACGAAGGCGTGCACGCTCTCGGCGAGGTGGACGATGGCGCTGTAGGGCTTGCCGTCCCGCACAGGCGGCCCGTCGGCCTTGGGCGGCGAGATCATCAGCACGGCCTTGGCTCCGTCCGGGTTGATCAGGCGCTCGTAGGACCGGCTCGACGCGTCGCCCTGCATGTGGGTCCGGTCGGCCTCGCCCCAGCCGGAACGGTCGAGCAGCACGCGCAGGGCCCGCGCCCGCATCAGCCGGCCGCCGAGGCCGCCGCCGCCGATCAGGCGGGCGAGACGGGCGTCGTCGCCGAATTCGGGCTTGAGGGAGAGGTCGATGGCCAGCGTCGGGCCGTGGCGCGGCGGCAGCCGGTCGGGCCACTCGACGAGCGCGATCGCCCGCTCGGTCATCTCGTCGAAGCCGAGCTCGATCAGCTCGTCGGGCCCGCGCAGCCGGTAGAGGTCGGCATGGACCACCGCCTGTCCGGTGCGGCCCTCGTAGGGCTGGACGAGCGTGAAGGTCGGGCTCGGAACTTCGAGGTCCGGGTCGGCGACGATCTCGCGGATGATCGCCCGGGCCAGCGTCGTCTTGCCGCCGCCGAGCCCGCCGGAGAGCGCCACCAGATCGCCCGGCCGCAGGATCTCGGCGAGGAAGCGGCCGAGATCCTCGGTCGCGCTCTCGTCCGGCAGCACGATCTCCCAGGGTGTGCGCTCGGCCATGCCCTCCTGGTCCACTCCGCCATCCTCGCTCACGGGCCCGTCAGGGGCGTCGAGCCCCGTGATAGCTCATGAACCTTAATCCTTCCCGGCCATCCCCGGGGTCGTGCGACACCATGCCCGGACCGATCGGCGCAAGATGCCTGATCCAAGACGCCTGATCCAAGACGCCTGACCCAAGACGCCTGACCCAAGACGCCCGGCCGGAGACAACGCGCCCAGGGTGCCGGAATTTCCCGACCCCGTCATCCGCCGGCACGATCCCATGTCCCACGGCGGCCGCCCTGCCGGCTACTCGGCCGCCGCCAGATGGGCCTCGCCGTCGCCGACCGGGAAGGTGCAGGTGACCCTCGTGCCGGCGCCGGGGGAGGAGGCGATGTCGATGCGCCCGCCATGCAGCTCGACGAAGGAGCGCACGATCGACAGGCCGAGGCCCACGCCGCGATGGCGGGTGCCGAGCGTGTGGCTCTCGAAGCGCTCGAACACCCGCGCCATCACCTCGGGCGGCATGCCGCGGCCCTGGTCGACGACCTCCAGCACCAGGCTCTCGCCGTCCTTGCGGGCACAGACCCGCACCTGCTGGCCCGGGGCCGAGAAGCCGACCGCGTTGGAGAGCAGGTTGAACAGGATCTGGCGGATGCGCTTGCCGTCGGCGACGAAGCTGCCGATGTCGGGCGGCACGTCGAGCACGAGGGCGATGTCGGCCTCCGCCAGCCGGTCGCCGATGCCGCGCACCGCCGCCGCGATCGTGGTCTGCACGTCGACCCGCTCGCGCGTCAGCTCCATCGAGCCGGCATCGATCGAGGCGAGATCCAGGATGTCGTTGATGATGACGAGGAGCGCTGCCGAGGAGCGCATGATGTGGTCGGCATATTCGCGTTGGCGCGGGTTGAGGGCGCCGACGGTCTCGTCGCCGAGAAGCTCGGTGAAGCCGATGATGTTGGTGAGCGGCGAGCGCAGCTCGTAGGAGACGTGGTGCACGAACTCGTCGCGCAGGCGGGTGGTGCGCTCCAGCGCCTCGTTCTTGTCGGTGAGTGCCCGCTCGACATTGACGCTCGCCGTCACGTCGATGTGGGTTAGCAGGGTCGCGCCATCCGGCAGAGGCTCGGCGGCGCAGTCGAGCATGGTGCCGTCGGCGAGCGCCAGCCGGCAGGCGAGGCCGCGGCGGGCATCGACGAGGCCGGTCACCGCCTCGCGGATCTGCGTCCACGGCTCCTCGGCCGGGCTCAAGGTGCGGCAGACCGCGATCACCTGATCGATATGGGGCTGGACCTCCAGCATCTCGGGGCCGATGCGCCAGACCTGGGCGAAGGCGCGGTTGGCGAATTTCAGGCGTCCGTCGGTGCCGAACACCGCCACCGGCTCGCGCAGGGTGTCGAGCGTCTCGCTCTGCACCTGCATCAGCACGTTGTAGCGCGATTCGAGGTGGACCCGCTCGGACACGTCCTCGAACAGGTAGGTCAGTCCCCCTTGCGGGTTCGGGTCGGCGAGGACGCGCAGGGTGCGCCCGTCGGGCAGGTGCCACCAGGTCTCCTGCGCCTCCGCGGCCCGGTAGGCGGCGAGCACCCCGGCCTTCCAGCTGCGGAAATCCGCCTGCTCGGGCAATTTGCGGGCATTGCGCAGGGTGTCGAGGATCTCGCCGTCGAGGGGCCGGCCCTCCAGGAAGGTCGGATCGAGGTCCCAGAGCTGCCGGTAGGCGGCATTGTGGAAGATCAGCTGCTGGCGCGCGTCGAACATCGCGACGGCGGTGGGCAGCTGGTCGAGGGTGCGGACGTTGGCGTCCATCTGGCGCTGCAGGTCGGCGCGCACGCTCTCGAGCTCCGAGACGTCGACCGCGATGCCGACGGTGCCGGCCTCGGTCGGAACCTCGGTGACGTCGAGGGTGCGGCGCGCGCCCGCCACCACGGCGGAGACCCGCAAGGGACCGGTCCCGCCCTGGGAGCGGCGGCGCTCGGCCTCCTCGCGGGCGGTGCGCTCGAGGAGCTCCGCCCCTTCCCGGACCGCGCGGGCGGTGTCGCCCGCTTCCGCGGCGGCGACGTAGGCGGCATTGGCCCAGGCCAGGCG
>JAEWKL010000534.1 GCA_023386115.1 Pseudomonadota bacterium | reverse complement strand
GTCGAGATCGGGCGTCGCGCCTCGGCCTCGGCCGACCTCGCCCGGACCGCGACCGACGAGGCGGGCCGCACGGCCGGGCTGGTGCAGGAACTGAACGGCGCCGTCGCCAAGATCGGCGACGTGGTCGGGCTGATCTCGTCGATCGCCAGCCAGACCAATCTGCTCGCCCTGAACGCCACGATCGAGGCGGCCAGGGCCGGCGAGGCGGGGCGGGGCTTCGCGGTGGTGGCCGAGGAGGTCAAGCAACTGGCCGGCCAGACCGGCCGGGCCACGGAGGAGATCGGCGGCCAGATCGGCCGCATCCAGGGGGCCACGGGCCAGGCGGTGGCGGCGATCGACGGCATCGCCGACCGCATCCGGGAGGTCAGCCGCATGACGAGCGCGATCGCCGCCGCGGTCGAGGAGCAGGGCGCCGCCACGCGCGACATCGTGCACAGCGCCTCGCACGCGGCGCAAGGCGCCCGGAGGGTGACCGAGACGATCGACGGCGTCGCCGGAACGGCGGGCGAGACCGGCATGGCCGCCGACCAGGTGCTCGCCGCCGCCTCCGCCCTGTCGCACCAGTCCGAGGACCTGCGCCACGGTGTTTCCCGCTTCCTGGAGCGCGTGCGGGCGGCGTGAGGCGACGCCGTCACCCGGTCGTCAAGGAAGCGTGCTTGCCTCAAGGGCGGATCAACGCGCAGCCTCGGTCCGCCTCGACCGCGCGGCTGCCGGGAGGACGAAGCCGCGATGACGGACCACACCAGCCTGACCCGGCGCGGCACGCTCGCCGGCGCGACGGCCCTGGCACTCGCACCCCTCGCGGCGCGCGCGCAAGGTGCTCCGGCCACAGGACAGGGGAGAGAGCAAGGCGCCGGACAGGTCACCGGCCTCGTCTACGAGGACAGGGGCGGCAAGGGGCGGCGCGGGCCCGACGATCCGGGCTTGCCCGACGTGCTGGTCTCGAACGGCCGCGAGGTGGTCCGTACCGGTCCTGACGGGCGCTACACCCTGCCGGTCGGCGACGAGGCCGTGATCTTCGTGATCAAGCCGACCGGGTTCGCCCTGCCCCTCGGGTCGGACGGCCTGCCGCGCTTCTCGTACCTGCACCAGCCGGCCGGCACGCCGCCCGACCTCGCCTTGCGCTACCCCGGGATCGCGCCGACCGGGCCGCTGCCGGCCTCCGTCGATTTCGGGCTGGTGCGCAGCCCGGAGAGCGGCGACTTCGACGTGGTGCTGTTCACCGATCCGCAGCCGGAGAGCCACGCCGAGCTGACCTTCGTGCGCGAGACCGCCATCGCCCGGGTGCTCGGCATGAAGGACACTCCCGGCCAGGGCGCGTCCGGCAAGATTGCACCCGGCAGGATCGCCTTCGGCATGACCACCGGCGACGTGCTGTTCGACGACCTCTCGCTCTATCCGCGCCAGAACCGGCTCGTCGCCCAGATGGGCCTGCCGTGGTTCCACATCGGCGGCAACCACGACCTCAACTTCGAGGCACCGGACGCCCGCTACGCCCGCGAGACCTTCAAGCGCAGCTTCGGGGCGCCGTACTACGCGCTGGAGCATGGCGGCGTGCTGTTCCTGATGCTCGACAACGTCCATTATCTCGGGGCGGCCACCGCCACGGCGGGACGGGGCGGGCGCTACGAGGGCCGGTTCGGCGAGCGCCAGCTCGCCTTCGTGGAGAACCTGCTGAAGCAGATTCCCACCGACCGTCTCGTGGTAGTGGCGATGCACATCCCGCTCGCCAGCGACCTCGGGCCGGACGATCCCGGCATCAGCACCGCCGACCGGGCGCAGCTCTTGCGGCTCCTCGCCGGGCGCCCTTCCTTCAGCGTCTCCGGCCACACCCACACCACCGAGCATCATTATCTCGGGGCCGATGGCCGGCCAGGCATCCAGCAAGGCGCGGCGGGAGACGATGCCCACCATCACCACGTGCTCACCGCCGTGTCGGGATCGTGGTGGAGCGGCCCGCCGGACCGGCGCGGCATCGCCACGGCCGACAGCCGCGACGGCACGCCGCACGGCTTCCACGTGCTCAGCATCGCCGGCGGACGGCACTACACCACCCGCTACGTCCCGGCGAGCGACGATGCGGGCCGCCAGATGCGGATCGTGCTGGAGAGCCAGTTCCACGCCGACGACCTCGCCCGGCTGCCCGATACCCGGCTCTACGAGCTGCTCGGCGCTACGATCCCGGCCGAGAGCGCCGGCGGCACCGACGTGGTGGTCAACCTGTTCGATGGCGGGCCGCGCAGCCGGGTGTCGTTCCGGATCGGCGACGGGCCGCTGGTGCCGATGACCCGGACGCGCCGGCCGGACCCGTTCGTCGCCGCGCTCTACGCCCGCAACACCGCCACCCGAAAATCCTGGGTGAAGGCCGAGCCGTGCTCGCATCTCTGGGTCGCGCGCCTGCCACGGGACCTGAGACCCGGCACCCACCGCCTGACCGTCGAGGCGACCGACGAGTACGGCCGCCCGCACCGCGACGCGCTGGTCCTCGAACTGCTGGACGGGGTGAGCCGGGCCGGCTATCACGCCCGCCCACGCCCGCTGGGTACAGCCGGCTCGGGAAGGAGATCACCGCGTCGACCGTTTCCTTGATGGCGCGGCCGGCTGGGGCGAGGTCGGGCATCGGCACGCCGAGGAAGCGGGTCGGCTCCTCGGGCGCGGGTGCGGCGGCGGGTTGGGCGGCAGCGCTGCGCTGATGCAACTCGGGCCTGTCGCGCCGGGCGACCGGCTTCTCCGCCGCGTGCTTCTCGACTTGGCGCTTTTCGCCCTGGCGCTTCTCGGCGGCGGTCGTCTCGGCCGCCTGCCTGGCCGGGGCGGGCTTCACCGGCTCGGTCCTGGCCTCCCGTATCGGCGCGGGTCTCGGCGTCGCCTTCGGCTCGGCCATCGTCTCGCGCGGGGAGGCCGCCGGCTTGGAATCGGGCTTCGTCTCGACCTTGGCCTGGGC
>JAEWKL010000529.1 GCA_023386115.1 Pseudomonadota bacterium | reverse complement strand
CTGCTGCGCCGTCGCACCGAACCGGTCGAGCACCCGGACCCAGCCCTCGGCCGGCACGTCCCCGGCCTCGAGGCACAGCATCCAGGGCCGGCGCGCCAATCCTGCCGCCGCCACCCACGGGCTCCTGCCCCGCGCCACCAGGGCCGCGCCGGTGCTCTCCGCCATGGTGGCGACCTCCGGGTCGTCCGGATGCTCTGCTGCGATCACCGCATCGCCCACCACGCCCGCCGCGACGCCGGCCACGAGGGCGGCCAGGGTGTCGGCGAGGGCGTCGATGCGCTCCGGATCGATCGCGCCGGGAAGATGGATGACGGCCGTGAACATGATCGCGCCATAGCGGATGGGAGGCGGCGCGTCCTGCCTTGATGGTTGGCACTTGCTCTTGTTCCTGTTTTGTTCAAAGCTCGGCCGCGATGGGAGGGGGAGGCCGGAATGGAATCGGGACGCGGGCGGGGGCTGCGCCGCCTCGGCGGGTCGACTCCGGCGGCGGAATCCCGCCGCGGGCGCGGCGCCACCGCCAACCCGACCGGGCGGTTCGAGGCCGCCGCGCGCGAGGCCTTCGCGGATGGCTGGGAGATCGAGGAGGAGCTCCCGCCCCTGCGCACCGAGGTGACGCTGGAGCGGGCGCGCAGCATCATCACCCGCAACACATCGCCCGATATCGGCTTCGATCGCTCGATCAATCCGTATCGCGGCTGCGAGCACGGCTGCGTCTACTGTTTCGCCCGGCCGAACCACGCCTATGCGGGCCTCTCGCCGGGGCTCGACTTCGAGACCAAGCTCTTCGCCAAGCCCGACGCCGCCGCTCTCCTGGAGCGGGAACTGTCGGCCCGTGGCTATGCGCCCCGCACCATCGCGCTCGGCACCGCCACCGACCCGTACCAGCCGATCGAGCGGCGCTACCGCCTGACTCGCGGCATCCTGGAGGTGCTGGCGCGCTTCCGCCACCCGGTCGGCCTCGTCACCAAGTCCGACCTCGTCCTGCGCGACCTCGACGTCCTGGCGCCGATGGCGGCGGAGGGCTTGGTGAAGGTCGCCCTCTCGGTCACCACCCTCGACCCCGACCTCGCCCGCCGGATGGAGCCCCGCGCTCCCCGGCCGGAGAAGCGCCTGGCGGCGATCCGGGCGCTGGCCGCGGCCGGCGTGCCCGTGATGGTGCTGGTGGCGCCGCTGATCCCGGGCCTCAACGACCACGAGATCGAGGCCGTGCTCGCCCGCGCCCGGGAGGCGGGCGCAAGCGAGGCCGGCGGCGTGCTCCTGCGCCTGCCGCACGAACTCGCCGACCTGATGCGCGACTGGTTTTCCGAGCACTATCCCGACCGGGCCGGGCGGACCTTCGCGCTCCTGAGCGAGGCCCGCGGCGGCAAGGTCTACGATGCGACCTATGGGCGGCGCTTCACCGGAACGGGGCCTTATGCGGATCTGCTGGACCAGCGGATGAAGGTGGCGATGACGCGGCTCGGCTACCCGCCGGAAAGGGTGCGGCTGCGGACGGATCTGTTCCGGGTGCCGGTGGGGGCGGGTGGGCAGTATAGTTTGTTCTGAGGCGGACAGGCATCGCCAAGTGTAGCGCTGGAATCCTCTCACCACCCGCGGGGAGAGGGAAAACCCGCGCCATTCTCGTCCAAGGATGCCTCAACCGCCCACGCCGACAGACGATCAGGGCTGACCTAGAGGCAGGGTCTGCTACCCTCACACCATGACCGGCCGGCCTCCCCCCATCCTCGACACGCCCCGCCTGCACCTGCGCCCCGTCGCCCCGCAGGACGCGGAGGCGACCAGCGCCCTGATGACCCCGGCTGTGAGCCAATGGCTCGCGATGTGGCCTGTGCCGTTCACCGTCGCGATGGCGCGGGAGCGGATCGCGACGGCGCGCGCCCTGGCGGAGGCCCGGCAGGCGCTCTCCCTCGCAGTGACCGCCCGCGACAGCGGCGAATTCTTCGGCTGGATCATGCTGCACCGGACCCGCGACGATCCGCGAACCGCGACCCTCGGCTACTGGCTCGGCGAGGCGCATCACCGCCGCGGCTACCTGCGCGAGGCGGCGACGGCGCTGCTGCCGGTCGCCGCCGCATGGCTCGACGTCGACCGGATCGAGGCCAGCGCGCAGCCGGAGAATGCCGGCTCCTTCGCGGTCATGCGGGCCTGCGGCATGACCTTCCGGCGCGAGGCGGTCGTCCGCGCGCCGGCCCGGAATCGCGACGAGCCGGTGCACGTCTACGCCGTCGAGCGCGACGCCCTCACTCCGCCGTCAGGCACAGCTCGAAGGTGATGCACGCGGCGTTGGCACCGCGGAGCAAGACCCCCTCGTGGATGGCGCCGGCCACATCCACCACCGCGATGTCGAGATGCGCGAGCAGGCCGCCGTCCGGCCCCGGCCGCACGGTCCCGTCGCGGATCAGCACCTCGCTGGCATCGGTCGGGATCACCCGCCCGTCGGCGAAGGCTGGCCGCACGATGCTGCCGATGCCGCGCACCCGCGCCGTCGCGAGGCCGTGCGCCGCGCACGCCGCCTCGATCGCGGCATGGATTTCCTCGTTCGGCTGGATCTTCAGGAGCAGGCAGCCGGGCTCCCCGGCCGACACGGGCGCCGGGGTGAAGAGCGAAAAATTGGTCTCGGCGTCCGGGATGACCCGCCAGGCCGCGCCCGCACTGCCCCAGGCCTCCGCCCGGACCGGGTCCGCGATCACGACCTCCGCCGGCAGCAGGTGGCCGGCGCGGCGGCGTCCGTCGGGCTCGATCCAGGTGCCGTGGACGTGCAGGAAGCCCGCGCCGTCGCGCTCGCCGAACGTGACGCTCGCCCGTTCCAGCCGGGTCTCGCCGGCCGGCCGGAAGGTCTCGCTGTAATAGGCGGCGAAGCGCGGATCCGACGACAGGGCCGGCATCACGTAACTGAAGGGCGAGAAGCTCCCGCCGGAGAGATGCACCACGCCGCCCTGCATCCCGGCTTCAGCGAGCGGGCCCGCGACGGCGTCGAGGAGCGTGCGCCCCGGCGCCAGGTCGACGACGCGGTGGATCAGGGCGCCGGCGGCGGCGAGCCAGCGCTCGGGCCGGACGGGGCCGGGCTGGGCGAGGGTGGCGAAGGGCCGCGGCATGGGCAGGCTCATCCCTGCGCCTTCTCGCCGAGCAGGCCGGCAGCCTCGAGTTCCTCCCGCACCATCTTCTTGGTGATCTTGCCGTAGCCGGATTTCGGCAGCGACTCGCGCAGGATGACCCGGCGCGGCAGCTTGTAGCGAGCGACCTTGTCGAACAGGAACGCCATCACGTCGTCCTCGGAGAGCGCCATGCCCTCCCGGGGCACGCAGACCGCGATGCCGATCTCGCCCCAGGTCGGGTCGGGCACGCCGAGCACCGCCGTCTCGGCCACCGCCGGATGGGCCAGGATCTTCTCCTCGATCTCGCGCGGATAGATGTTCGAGCCGCCCGAGATGTACATGTCGGAGGCGCGGCCGGTGATGTACAGGAACCGCTCCTCGTCGAGATAGCCGAGGTCGCCGGTGCGGAACCAGCCGTCGCGAAACGCCTCGGCATTGGCCTTCGGGTTCTCCCAGTAGCCGGCGAAGACCGCCGGGCCGCAGACGCAGATCTCGCCGGACTCGCCGGGCGCGACCTCGCGGCCCTCCGGGTCCTGGATCTGCACCTGCATGCCGGTGCGCTCGAAGCCGCAGGTGCCGATCTTCACCCCCGGCCCGTCCTCCGCCTCGTGCAGGGCGGGCGGCAGCACCGTGATGTTGCCGGTGACCTCGCCGAGGCCGAAATACTGCACGATCACCTTGCCGAGGGTGCGCAGCGCCCGCTTCTGGTCCTCGCGGTACATCGGCGCGCCGGCATAGATGATGAAGCGCAGGGACGAATGGTCGTTGGCATCGACCGACGGATGCTCGACCATCATCTTCAGGATCGTCGGCACCGTGAACATGTTGGTGACCCGGTGGCGCGCGACCAACCCCCAGACCTCCGCCGCGTCGAAGCGCTCAGAGGCCGGCAGCACCGAGGTCACGGCGCGGGCGACCTGGGCGACGGCGTGCACGCCGGCTCCGTGCGAGAGCGGCGCCACCACCAGCGAGGCGTCGGTCTCCGCGGCTGTCCCGGGCATCAGGTCGCAGAGGTGATTGGTGATCACGAAGGCCATCTGGCCGTGGGTCAGCACCGCGGCCTTCGGCTTGCCGGTGGTGCCGGACGTGTAGAAGAACCAGCACGGATCGTCGTGCTGGACGGAGGCGTTCGCCACGCGTTGGCCCACGCCCTCCGCCACCACGTCCTCGTAGGCCGCGCCGGCGGCCGGCCCGTCGCCGATGACGACGACGTGGCGCAGATCCGGGCAGGCGGCCTGCACGGCGGCGACGTGGTCGGGATAATCGGCGTGGCACAGGAAGGCGGTCGCGCCCGATTGCTGCGCCAGATAGGCGACGTCGCCCGGCATCAGCCGGAAGTTCGTCGGCACGAACACCGCGCCGAGCCGGAACGCCGCGTACATGATTTCCAGGATGGCGTTGCCGTTGCGGGCATGGACCAGCAGCCGGTCTCCCTTGGCGATCCCGCGCTGGCCGAGGGCCGCCGCCAGCGCCGACACCCGGGCGTCGAACGCGGCCCAGCTCCAGCTCCGCTCGCCCCAGACGATGGCCGGGCGGTCCGGGTGACGCGCGGCGGCCTGGGTGAGGGAATGGGCGAGGTTCATCACCCGGCGCGACATCGGGGTCATCATCGGGCAGCCCTCGGGATCGTCGTGGTCACGCTGTGTCCTCCCTGGCGGCGCCGGCCGTTCGGCCCGTGCGCGTCCGCGTCGCCGGGAGCTTACGACGCTCCGGGCGCGAAGCGGAAGCGCCGGGCGCGCATGCGCCGCCTCACGGTGTGCGCGACTTGAAGCTGAGCCGGTGATGCCGGGTGAGACCGAGGCGTTCCATCGCGGCCCGGTGCGCGGCGGTGCCGTAGCCGACATTGCGCTCCCAGGCATAGGCAGGGTGGCGAAGGGCGAGCGCCCGCATCAGCCGGTCGCGCACCACCTTGGCGACGATCGAGCTGGCTGCGATCTGCGGCACCAGCCGGTCGCCGCCGATGAACGCCCGGCAGGGCAGGGGCAGGCCGGGGGGCACGTCGCGCCCGTCCACCGCCACCTCCGCATCGATGCCGAGGCGCAGGACCGCGCGGCGCATGGCGTCGAGGGTGGCGGCGCGCACGTTGATCCGGTCGATCAGGGCGCGGGAGGCGCCGGCCAGCGCGACGCGGCAAGCGGCCGCGATC
>JAEWKL010000512.1 GCA_023386115.1 Pseudomonadota bacterium | reverse complement strand
GCCGTGGCCTTCCTGATGGCGGCTGCGCTCTCGCGCACCGCCGCCCTGTGGCCGCTCTGCCGGCTGCCCCCTGCCCGGCAGGACGGCGCCGCCCACGCGGTCGGACGGCCGACGGGCGCGACCCACGTCACCGCCTGGGCGCTCTGCCTCGCCGTGCTGGCGGCCGCCGGCCTTCTCGGCCTGCCCTGGCTCGGCGTGTGTCTCGCCGGCCTCCTCGCTTTTCTCGCCGCCTGGACCCTGACCCGGATGGCCGCGCGCCTCGTCGGCGGCCAGACCGGCGACGTCATCGGGGCGAGCCAGCAGCTCGCCGAGATCGCCGCCCTCCTCGCTCTCGTGATCGCGATTCCCGCCTGATGCCCGTGTCCTCTCCCTGCATCCGCCTCTGCGTCCTCGATCCCGCCACCGGCCTGTGCGAGGGCTGCGGCCGCAACCGCGACGAGATCGCCGCCTGGGGCGGCCTGTCCGAGCCGGAGCGGCTGCGCATCATGGCGGAGCTGCCGGCGCGGCTGGCGGCCACCCTCGAGCCGGAGCCCGAGCCGGCTACGGCCCTGGGCTGAGCCGATGCCGGGCGCCGTCGGCATCGGATTGCTGCTCCTCGCCTGCGCCTACGCGCTGAATGTTGTCGGCGGGCGCGAGATGGCGGGCCTGCGGCCCGACGAGGCGGCCGGGCTCGCCGCTGGCGGCGGGGCCGCGCTCATGGTGCTGAACGGCGTCGGCCACCGGTTCCGGTCCGGCTTCGGCGAGGGAGTCGTCTCGCTCCTGCTCTGGATCGCCATCGGCGCCGGGGCGGCCAGCCTCTACGTCTTTCGGGACGTGGCGCGGGACATGGCGTTCCGGGCGCTCGGCGAGATGAGCCCGGGCGAGCCGGTGCCGGGGCGCGGCGACGAGGTGGTGATCGCCCGGCGGGTCGACGGCGGCTTCACGATACAGGCCAAGGTCAACGGCCGGATGCAGGCCTTCGCCTTCGATACCGGTGCGAGCGCGGTGGTGCTCACCGCCGAGACCGCGGCCCATCTCGGCCTCCATCCGGGCCCGGGCGCCTACCGGGTCCAGGTCCAGACCGCCAACGGCCGCACCGCCGCGGCCCCGGTGGTGCTCGACACGGTGGCGGTCGGGCCGATCACCGAGACCCGGGTGGCCGCCCTGGTGACCCGGCCCGGCGCCTTGAGCGTGAACCTGCTCGGGATGAGCTTCCTGGAGCGGCTGAACTCCTACGAGGTGCGGGGCAGCCGGCTGATCCTGCGCGGGGCGCGCGGGTGAGCGGCTTCGCCCCCGTGGCTCACGCCGGCGAGGCCAGCGGCTTGCCCTTCTCGACGATGGAGGTGCTGAGGATGCGCACCGGCTTCGCTCCGCTCTTCGCGCCGGCATGGGGGACGCCCGGCGGGACCTGGAAGCCGTCGCCGGCCTTGAGCACGCGGGTCGGCTGGCCCTCGACCGGCAGCTCGATCTCGCCGTCCAGGACGTAGCCCGCTTCGATGCCCGGAGGGATGTGGCGGCCGACCAGGACGCCGGGCTCGATCTCGACCTCGGCGGTGGTGGTGACGGAGCCGGGAGCCGGCCCCTCGCTCTGGCCCAGGACCTTGCGCTTCACCCCAGACGCTGCCGCGGGCGGCGTCTGCGCCCCGGCCTCGATGGCGAGAAAGCCGGTCAGGCTGCCGAGCCCGCACGAGGCGAACCCCGCGAAACCCCGGCGCCTCAGCATGGTGTTCCACGCGTCAGCCGCGCTCTCCATCAATCGGCCCGGTTTTAGGGAGTGCGCGCGCCATTATAGAACAGTCAGGAAAGACCGATAGGCTGACATTCGCATGATCAGCGAAGCAACGCACCTGCGCGAATATAATGTTTCATGACAACGCCAGGAAGCGCGAGGCCGTCCCCGTGCCGCGGAGCGGCGCCGGGACGGCCAGATTTGCGCCGACGAAGCCCGCCCTCAGCGCTTGCCGAGCAGCTCCATCGGGGTCCGGTAGGTCTCCCGCGCCGTCGAGATCGAGACCGCGGCGATCGCTGCCGTGGCGGTGACGAAGATCGCCACGGGAACCCATCCGGTCGGGCCGGTGCCGAGGAGCGCGGCGCTGATCACCGGGGCGAAGCCGCCGAGCGCGAAGCCGATCTGGGTGCCGATCGCCATGCCCGACAGGCGGACCTTGGTGTCGAACATCTCACCGTAGAGCGACGGCCACACCCCGTTGGCGGCGCTGTAGACCACGCCCGAGAGCAGGATGCCGAAGCCGAAGATCAGCGGCAGGTTGCCCTGGCTGATCGCCCACATGTAGGGCCAGATCAGGGCCGCGGAACCGAGGGCGCCGAAGATGAAGACCGGGCGGCGGCCGATCCGGTCGGAGAGCGCCGCGAAGGCCGGGATCGCGCCGAGCGCCACGACGTTGGCGAGGATCAGCACCGTCAGCATCGTCGAGCGGTCGATCTGCATCGTGTTGACGGCGTAGGACAGCGTGAAGACGCTGAAGATCGTGCTCACCACCGAGACCAAAGCCGCGAAGATCACCCTCAGCACGTCCGCCCACTGGTTGCGGAACAGGATCGCGACCGGCAGGCCCGCCTTGTCGTGGCTGTGCTCCTCCTGCTCCTTCTCGAAGACCGGGGTCTCCGGCAGGGTGCGGCGGACCCAGAATCCGACCGCGACCACGAGGGCGCTGAGGAAGAACGGGATGCGCCAGCCCCAGGACAGCATCTGCGCCTCGGGCATCTGGGTGATCGGCAGGAAGACCAGCGTCGCCAGGATCAGCCCGGCCTGGGTGCCGCTCAAGGTGAAGCTGGTGAAGAAGGCGCGCTTGTTCGACGGCGCGTGTTCGAGGGTCATCGAGTTGGCGCCGGCCTGCTCGCCCGCGGCCGAGATGCCCTGGAGCAGCCGGGCGATGACGAGCAGGATCGGCGACAGGATGCCGAACTGGTCGTAGGTCGGCAGGCAGCCGATCATGAAGGTCGAGAGGCCCATCAGGAGCAGCGTGAAGGTGAGCACCTTCTTGCGGCCGAAGCGGTCGCCGATATGGCCGAGCGCCACCGCGCCGAGCGGCCGGGTGATGTAGGCGACGCCGAAAGTCGCGAACGAGGCGATCGCCGCCGCCTGCGGGTTGTTCGGCGCGAAAAAAAGTTTCGGGAAGATCAGCGCCGCGGCGGTGCCGTAGATGAAGAAATCGTAGTACTCGACCGCGCTGCCGATCCAGCTCGCGAGCGCGGCCTTTCTGGGAGCTCTCACGGTCTCGGGTTCGGCGTACGATGCGGCGCTCGCCGGAAGGGCGGTGGAGGTCATCGGGCGTTTCCTATGAGGGGACGTGGTGAGGACGGGCCCGTTGGCTCAGGCCGCATTGTTCGGATGGGAGTGGTCTCAGGCCGTCTGGCCGAGCTCGGCGAAGTGGCGCAGCATCCGGTCTGGATCCGGGGTCCGGCCGGTGATGAGCCGGAACGCCTCGACCGCCTGGAACACCGCCATGCCGCCGCCATCGAGGGTGCGGCAGCCGATCCGCCGCGCCTCGCGCAGCAGCGCGGTCTCGAGCGGGAAATAGACGATCTCGGCGACGAACAGCCCCGGGTGCAGGGTCTCGGCCGGAAGCGGCAGGCCCGGATACTTGTCCATGCCGGTCGGCGTGCAATGGACGAGGCCGTCCGCCGCCGCGACTTCCGCCTTGAGGTCGGTGCAGGCCCGCGCCCGGCCCGCGCCGAAGCGCTCGCACAGGGAAGCCGCCACGGAGGCGGCCCGGGCCGGATCGATGTCGTTGAGGACGAGATCCCTGACCCCGAGGGTGAGGAGCGCGTGGGCCACCGCCGCGCCGGCGCCGCCGGCGCCGAGCTGCACCACGCGGTCAAGCCTCACATCCGGCAGGCCGCGTCGGAACGCCTCCGCGAAACCCCACCAATCGGTGTTGTGGCCGACCCGCTTGCCGTCGCGGAGCACCACGGTGTTGACGGCGCCGAGCGCCGCAGCGTCGGGCGACAGGTCGTCGAGATGGGCGAGCACCGCCTGCTTGCACGGATGGGTGATGTTGAGGCCGGCAAATCCCATCCGCTCGGCCGCGGTGAGGAGGTCCGGTAGCGCGTCGGCACCGAGCCCCAAGCGCTCGAGGTCGATCTTCTGGTAGAGGAGACGCAGGCCCTGCGCGTCGCCCTCGTGCTCGTGCATCGCCGGGGTGCGGGAGGCCTGGATGCCGTTGCCGATCAGGCCGGCCAGGATTGAGGTGGGGGCAGCGCCCATCACGGGCTCCTCTCTCGATGCGTTCCTCGGATGGCGCGATTGCGACGCGCTTGAAACCAAATGTACTAACCGGTACGTTCATGTCAAGCGCGAAAGCGGCAGGCTGCTCGGCCGCCGCTTCGGGCTCGACGGAGCCGGCCCCGTTTGCGATGGAGAGCCGGCGGAAACGCAGAGGGAGAGCGCGATGAGGAAAGCGATCGCCACGGTGAGCCTGAGCGGCACGCTGATCGAGAAGCTGGAGGCGATCGCGGCGGCGCGCTTCGACGGGGTCGAGATCTTCGAGAACGACCTGTTGTTCCACACCGGCGCGGCCCGCGACGTGCGCCGCTACGCCTCGGATCTGGGCCTCTCCATCGACCTGTTCCAGCCGTTCCGCGATTTCGAGGGCGTCTCGGACGAGCAGCTCAAGCGCAACCTCGACCGGGCCGAGCGCAAGTTCGACCTGATGGAGGAATTGGGCGCGCCGCTGATCCTGGTCTGCTCCAATGTCGGCACCGACGTCTCGGACGACGACGCAAGGATGGCCGACCAGCTCTACCAGCTCGCCGAGCGCGCCGCGAAGCGCGGCCTGAAGATCGGCTTCGAGGCCCTGTCCTGGGGCACCAGGGTGCGCACCTTCGACCGGGCCTGGGGCATCGTCGAGCGGGCGAACCACCCGCATCTCGGCCTGATCCTCGACAGCTTCCACACCCTGGCCCTTCCCGACGACTGGTCGGGCATCGCCAACCTGCCGGGCCAGCGGGTGTTCTTCGTCCAGCTCGCCGACGCGCCCCGCATCGGCATGAACCCCCTGACCCTGAGCCGCCATTTCCGCTGCCTGCCGGGCCAGGGCGACCTCGACGTGCCGGGCTTCCTCCAGGCGGTGCTCGCCTGCGGCTATACCGGCACGATCTCGCTCGAGATCTTCAACGACGAGATGCGGGCCGCACCGCCGCGCCAGACCGCGGCCGACGGCCACCGCTCGCTCCTCTTCCTGGAGGAGCGGGTGCGACGCACCGAGGAGGCGGCGGCGCAAGGCCCCTCCCCGGCCCGGCGCCCCCGCCGCCGGGTCGAGCTGTTCGACCCGCCGCTGCCGCCCGCCATCGCCGGCCACCGCTTCATCGAGGTGGCGGTGGACGAGCGCTGCGAGGGCGCACTGGCGCGGCTTCTCGGCCAGCTCGGCTTCACGCGCTTAGGGGAGCACCGCAGCAAGGCGGTGACCCTCTACGGCCAGGGCGAGGTCCGCATCGTCCTCAACCGCGAGCCGGATTCCTTCGCCGCCTCCTACTTCCTGATGCACGGCCCCTCGGTCTGCGCCCAGGCAATCGCCACCGACGACGCGCTCGCGGCGCTCGGCCGGGCCGAATCCTACGGCGCCGCCCGCTTCGGCGGCCGGATCGGGCCGGACGAAAATACCTTCCCGTCGATCCGCGCCCCGGATGGCAGCCTGATCATCCTCACCGATCCGCAGACCGGCGGCGATTTCGAGCGCGACTTCGTGATGGAGGAGGGTGCGGAGCCGTCGGGCCTGCTGACCCGGATCGACCACGTGGCGCAGGCCCTGCCGGAAGGCCAGCTCGATTCCTGGGTGCTGTTCTACCGCGCGGTGCTCGGCCTCGAACCCGAGGACGTGGTGGTGCTGCCCGATCCCTACGGCCTGGTGCGTAGCAAGGCGATGTCGAATGCCGAGCGCACGATGCGCCTGCCGCTCAACATCTCGGAGAGCCGCAACACCGCCACCGCCCGTCTGGTGACGAGCTTCGCGGGTGCGGGGGTGCATCACATCGCGCTCGCCACCGACGACATCTTCGCGGCGGCGGAGGCCCTGAAGGCGGCCGGCGTGACGCTGCTGCCGATCCCGGCCAATTACTACGACGACGTGGCGGCCCGCTTCGGTCTCGACGACGCGCTGATCGCCCGGATGCAATCGTTGAGCATCCTCTACGACCGGGTCGGCGAGGGCGAGTTCCTCCAGCTCTACACGACGCCGTTCGAGGAGCGGTTCTACTTCGAGATCGTGCAGCGGAAGGGCGGCTACGACCTGTACGGCGCGCCGAACGCCCCGGTGCGGATGGCGGCCTTGGCGGCGTTGCGCGGGCCGAACCTGTCGCAGGTGCTGCGGTAGAGGTTCAGGGGCGGGAAGAAGCCTGCTCGATGATATCGACACCCTCCGGGTTCATTCCGGGGCCGCGAAAGCGGAGCCCGGAGTGCCGAAGGCACGCCTGGAGCCGCAGGTGGTTCAGACAAGGGTCGGTCGCGTTCCGCCTTATTCTCATTCACCTGAGTGTCCGGATTCCGGGTTCCGCTTTCGCGGCCCCGGAATGACCTCGAGGGTGGAGACGTGCCGCAATGCGAACGCGATCAGCAGGATTTCAAAAAAATCCCCCGGAGCATCGCTGCGGGGGCTTGTCTCATACCAACGGTCGTTGAAAACGACCTTTGGTTCCGTTCTCGAATTTTCGTCAAGCCTCTGGCTTAGCGTCGAAAATTCGAGATGGATCAACGGCCTCGTCGATCCCGGGCCTGCCCGGGATCGAATCGATGCGTCAGCATCTTAGGCCGTTGGTATCAGTCGAGGACCGATCCTCAGTTCTTCTTCTCGTCCGCCTTCGGCGCGCTCGCCGGGGCCGCCGGCGCCGCCGCCGTCTTCTCGATCTTGGCGCTCTCGCGCAGCTTGGTGATGATGTCCTGCTGCGTCTTGCGGGTGAGATAGGCCTCGACCTGCTCCTTCATCTCGTCGAAGCTCGGCACCGGCTTGGTGCGCTTCTCCTCGACCTTGATGACGTGCCAGCCGAACTGGGTCTTGACCGGGTCGGAGATCTTGCCGGCCTCGAGCTTGAACGCGGCGTCGGCGAAGGGCGCGACCATCCGCTCCTTGGTGAACCAGCCGAGATCGCCGCCCTCGGCCTTCGAGCCGGGATCCTTCGAGGTCTCGGCCGCGACCTTGGCGAAGTCCTCGCCGCCCTTCAAGCGCGCGGCGATCTTCTTGGCCTCGGCCTCGTTGTCGACGAGGATGTGGCGGGCATGCACCTCCTCCTCGGGCTTCATCGCCTTGACGGTCTCGTCGTAGAGCGCCCGCTCGGCCTGCGGCGTCACCGCCTTCTTGGCCTCGCGCTCCAGGTATTCGTCGAGGAGGAGCTTATCTCGGAAGTAGGCGAGCTTGCGGGCGAAGTCCGGGTTCTCGCCGACCTTGGCCTTCTCGGCCGCCTGGGCGCCGATCTTCAGGTCGACCATGTAGTCGACGAGGAGGCCCTTCTTCTGCGCCTCGTCGACGCCGGGCAGCGACAGGGCCGGATCGTCGGCCGCCACCGCGAGGTCGCCGGCGGTGATCGGCGCACCGTTGACCTTGGCGACGACCGTGTCGGGCGACGGTGCGGCGGCAGGAGCGGCAGGCGGCGCGGCGGCGGGGGCCGGCGCTTGAGCGAGGGCCGCTCCCGGAAGGAGGAGCCCGAGGGCGAGCGCGCCGTTGCGCCAGAGGGGGGAGAGGGTCGGCATGGCGTGATCCTTGGGCCCGTGCGCGATGTCGGTTCTGAGACCGGCGGACAGGTGGCAAAGATCGGCCGACAAGACAAGCGGCGTGCGCGCCGCAGCGGCAGGGCAGCTGCCGGGCCCGGAATGGGCAGCGCCCCCGCGGACTCCGTGATCCGCGGGGATGCAAGACGGCTCAGTAGCCGGTCGAGGCGACCTCGACCCGGTTGCCGCGGCGAGCGAAGGCGACCGAGGCAGCGGCACCGTCCTGGGTGCCGGGCACCGAGAAGCTGACGACCTGATCGGAGGCGAGCGTGGTGATGACCCGCAGCGGGGTGGCCGCCGCGGCATCCGTCGGCGCCAGGGTGGCGACGACGCGCAGGCCGTCCGTCTCCACGGTGTAGTAGGCCGAACCGCGCACCGGGCCGAGATCGAGGCTGTGGGCCTGCCGCGGGTTCAGCTCGGCGGCGCCGGCCACGGTGGCGAGAACGAGGCCGAAGGCGGTGAGGGGGAGAAGGCGCATCGGTGGTCCTGGGGTTCTGTCCGGCGCGAGAAGCGCGTCCGGAAAGCCGGGATTCGCCGGGAGCCCATAACTAACTCTTCGCGATGATGCGATGCAATAGAATTATGTTGCAGCGCACAATAGCTTGCCTGCACTTCCGCTCATCCTGGCGCGCTCGCCGGAGGGTTCGAACGATCGAGTGGCGTCGCAAGGACGTCGAGAGCCGCAGAGAATGCGGCCTTCCCTCTCCCATGCGCGAGAGGCGGAGCCGCACGACTTCATGCCGGGACAGCCCTGCCGTCGCCAGGACAGGACGAACCCGCGCCCGATTGTGTCACGAGCGTTCGCCGACGACGCGGAGGCCGGCTCGTCGGACAAGACGCGGCGAGATCATAGGCCTCGATCATCCCGCGACCGAAACGCGGTCGGAGGATGATCGAGAACAATCCTGTCAATGTCCGGGTCGGATACCGACAGTGCCGCTATTGTCGATAATGCTGGATCCGGGTCGTGCGCAGGCCGGCAAGGCCATGCTGCTCGATCGAGTATTGCCAGCTCAGGAATTCCTCGGTGGTCAGCGTGTAACGCTGGCACGCTTCCTCGAGGCTCAGGAGGCCGCCGCGGACTGCGGCCACCACTTCGGCCTTGCGCCGGATCACCCATCGGCGGGTATCGGTCGGGGGGAGGTCCGCGATGGTCAGCGGACTTCCGTCTGGCCCGATGACGTACTTCACCCTCGGGCGATGCGGTTCGGTCATGATACGCTCTACACTCGACTGACCTGTCGAGACCGACGCTAGGCATCCGCGCTTAAGATTGCTTGAATCATTTCCCTCGCATGTGATTCGTAATCCACAGCAATCCACCGAATCAGTTGCCTCCGGTTCCACCGATCGCCTCGACGCTGCTCAGGGCCACGGTGCGGTCGCCGATGGTCAGGACCGGTTCGGCGCCGGTGACGTCGACGCTGGTGATCGCGCCGCTGATCTTGGTGTCGACGCTGACGCTCGATCCCGTGGTGTCGAGGGCCTGGACCTTCAGGGTGTATTTCCCGTCCGCGGCGAGCTGCCCGGTCGAGCTGCGCCCGTCCCAGGTGAAGCTCTGGCTGCCGGCGGGCAGCGCCTTGGTCTGGGTGGCGACGACGTTGCCCTTGGCGTCGGTGATGGTCATCACCGCCTTGGCGGCGGCCCGGGCCGGGGTGAGCGTCCAGGTCGCAGCGCCCTCGGCCAGGGAGGCCGTGGCGCCGTCCGCCGTCACGGTCTTGCCGATCAGGCCGGAGGCGGTCGCCGCCGCCGAGGCCTTGCTGGCGGTGATCAGGCTGCCGAGCTGGTCATTGGTCTTGAGCTGCTGCTCGACCGAGGCGAATTGCACCAGCTGCTGGGTGAACTGGTTGGTGTCGAGGGGATCGAGCGGGTTCTGGTTCTGCAGCTGCGTCGTCAGCAGGGTCAGGAACTGGTTGAAGTTCCCGGCGATCGTGCTGGCGTCGCTTCCGGTCTTGGTGCCGGTGCTCGGGCTGGAGAGACTGGTCAGGCTGCTGATGCCGGCGGTCATCGGGGCCTCGCGGGTTCGGGGGTCATCGGGGATCGTCGTTAAATGCGAAGGTCGAGGCCGAGGCGCTGGCCGAGGTTGCGCAGCGGCGGCAGGGCCTCGGTCTCGGCCCGGCCTGCGGCCCGGTCGGCCCCGCGCTGGTCGGGCCCTTGCGGCCGGCCGGACTGGTCGTGCTGCGGATTCTGGCCTCCGCCGTCGCGGAGGGAGAAGGTGAGGCCGGCCTCGCCGGGATCGAGCCCGGCCTGGGAGAGCGCCTGTTGCAGGCTGCCGGCATCGCGCTGGAGCAGCGACAGGGTCTCGGGCCGCTCCACCACGAGATGCGCCTTCACGGCGCCGTGCTGCCGGTCGATGTCGAGGCGGACGTCGATGCGCCCGAGCTCGTAGGGATCGAGGCGGATCTCGAAGCGGTTCGAGCCGGCGAGCGCCCGCATCCCGATCGTGATCGGCACCGCGCTCAAGGGAGCCTGGACCGAGACCGCCGGGCGGGGCGCGGACGGCGCGGGCGTCGCGGCCTCGGCGCTCTTTGCCTGCGGCGCGGCCGCCGAGGGGGCGGGCGCCGGAAGACCGTCGGGTGCCGGAATCGTGCCGCCCTCGATCGCGTCCCTGGGATCGCCCGTCCGGGCCGAGGCCCCGGCGATGAGCGCGGC
>JAEWKL010000369.1 GCA_023386115.1 Pseudomonadota bacterium | reverse complement strand
GTCGCGCACCACGTCCGGCACGCCGCCATAGCCGCCGGCCACGACCGGACAGCCATGGGCCTGCGCCTCCAGCAGCGCCATGCCGTAAGCCTCGTTGACGGCCGGCCAGACCAGCAGGTCGGCGGCGGCGTAGAGGGCCGAGAGGCCGGCGGGCGCGACCGTGCCGTGCCGGCGCACCCGGTCGCCGAACGGTGCGAGCAGAGCCGCCACCGCCTCCGACGCCGGGCCGTCGCCCGCGACGTCGAGGGTCCAGGGACGGTCGCCGATCTGGCCCAGGGCCTCCGCCAGCAGGCGGTAGGAGGCGAGCTTGTCGCCCTCCCGCATCATCGCGACCGAGAGGAGGCGCAAAGGGCCGGAGGCCCGCGCGGCTTTGCTCACCGGCCACTCGGCCGGATCGAGGAAGGGCGGCAGGTCGGCGACCACCTGTCCCTCCGGCGGCGCCGCCGCGAGCGCCGGCCGGTCGCGGCGGTTCATGACGAGGACCAGGTCCGCCGCGTCGAGGGCCGCCTCGGCGCCGGCATGGCCGAGCGCGTGCGGGCCGTCGGCGCGCCGGGGGGACCGCGACCCCTCCGCCACCACGTAGGCGATGCCGAGCGCCCGCGAGACCGCCGGACCGATCCAGTCCGGCGCCTTGTAGTAGACGTGGTAGGTGAACCAGAGGGCGGGCGGGTCGGCCCGGTAGGCCGCGATCAGCCGCCCGGCCTCCTCCAGCGACGCCGCCTTCAAGCTCGAATGCCGCGTTCCGTCGGGGTCGCGGGTGCGCAAGCGGCTGGCGAGTTCGGGCGCGAACCCTGCCGCCGCGAGCGCCCGCAGGAGCAGCCGCGCCATCGTGCGCTCGCCGGAGGGGACCGGGTGGTCGGGAGCCTTGAGGGGAGCGTAGAAGGCGATCCGGCTCATCGCATTGCTGTACCCTTGGCTACCCCCTTGGCCGCCCCCTCGAGCAGGCGCGCCACGGTCTCGAACCCGGCCTCGGCCCCGAACTCCGCCCGCAAGCGGACGAGTGCCGCCGCCGCCAGGCGGGCCCGCTCGGCAGGGTTGCGGGCGAGCAGGTTGACGGCGTTCGAGAGCGACCCCCAGTCGCCCGGCGGCACCAGCCGGCCCTCGATGCCGTCGCGGATAAATTCCGGGATGCCCGCGAAGTCGGTGGCGACCACCGCGAGGCCCTGCGAGGCCGCCTCCATGATGACGTTGGGCAGCCCGTCGCGGTCGCCCGACGGCGCGCGCTTGGCCGGCAGCACGAACAGGTCGGCCTCGCGCAGGAGCGCGACCACCTCGGGCTGGGGCTTGGCGCCCAGGAAGATCACCTTCTGCGACAGGCCGAGCGACGCGGCCTTCTCGCGCAACGCCGCCAGCGCCTCGCCGCCGCCGACATGCGCGAGGCGCCAGTGCAGGTCGGGCGGCAGGGCGGCGAGCGCGTCGAGGAGGTCGTCGAAGCCCTTCTTCGCCACCGCCCGACCGACGGTGACGAGCCTGAGAGGATCGGCCGGGTCCGACCCGTCCCGGGCCGGGCGGGTTTCCGGGGGAGCGGGAAACCGCGACAGGTCGAGGCCGTGATAGACGAGCGAGACCCGCTCCGGATCCTTCGAGACCTCGCGCAGGCGCGCCGCGCCGGCCGCCGTGCAGGTGACCGCGAAGGTCAGCCGCGCATCGTCGAGCTTCTCGGAGAGTTCCCAATCCGGCGTGGTCCAGATGTCCTTGGCATGGGCCGAGGCGCTCCAGCTCCGCCCGGTGAGCAGCGCGGCGTAGCGCGCCACCGAGGCCGGGGTGTGCAGGTAATGGACGTGGATGTGATCGATCCCGGCCGGCAGCTCGCGGGCGAGCACCAGGGCCTGGCCGAGGCGCCGGACGCGATTGGGCGTGAGGTCGCGGGCGAGATCGCGCCCGACGAGGCCGATGAGCGGGAGGAGGCCCGGCCGGCGCAGGGCCGCGAGCGCGCCGCGCAGCACCCGGAGCGGCGCTTGGTAGAGATATTCCGGAAGGTAGGCGACGGAGGCGCGGATCTGCCGGTGCATCGGGTGCACCGCGCCGTCATGCGGCTGGCGGAGCGACCAGATCGTCAGGTCCAGGCCTCGCGCCTCGAGCCCCAGCAGCTCCTGGGCGATGAAGGTCTCGGACAGGCGCGGATAGCCCTTGACGAGGACGGCGATGCGAAGCGGAGGCATGGGAAGGGTCGCTTATTCGGCGGCCACGCAGGCGGCGTCCGCCGCGGCGGCGAGGCGGCGGATCGCCGGCAGGCCGTCGAGGAGGCCGGGGATCGGCCGGGACGAGGGAGGCGGACAGTGGGGCAGGGCGGCGAGGGCCGCGGCCATGCGGGCGGTGTCCTCGTCCTCCCCTGGCTCGATGACCCCGACGAGGCCGAGCCGGGCGGCGGCGCGGGCGCGGATCAGCTGCTCGCGCCGGGGACGCACCCGCGGCAGGATCAGGGCCGGGCGGTCGAAGGACAGGATCTCGCAGAAGGTGTTGTAGCCGCCCATCGCCACCACGCCGGCGGCCCGGCGCATCAGCCGCTCCAGCCGCGCGTCGAAATCCAGGGAGGCGAGCCGCGGATGGGCGGCGATGCGGGCGCTGAGCGCCGCTTGCTCGGCGGCAGGGAAGAACGGGCCGAACACCACCAGCGCCCGGTGCTCGAGTGCTTGCGCCTCGTAGGCCCGCACCACCGCCTCGACCAGTTCGACCCCGTCGCCGCCCCCGCCCGGGGTGACGAGGAGAAAAGGTTCCTCCGCCGTCTCGTCGAGCAAGGCGGCGTCGGGGGCCTCGCGGCGCAGGTAGCCGGTATAGGTCAGGCGCTCCGCGACGCCGGCCGGCAGAGCCAGGCCGTCGAGGGGCGCGTAGATCTCCTCCAGCCCGTAGACCCAGAGCGAATCGTAGAGCGGCAGCACGGCGAGGGCGCCCTTGCGCTCCCATTCCGGCGCCAGCAGCGCCGGATCGTCGAGGACGTCGCGCAGGCCGAGGACCAGACGGCAGCCCCGGGCCTTGAGGCGGTGGAGCGCGGGCAGCACCTCGCCGTGGAAGCCCGCCGGCTCCTTGTCGACGAGGAACAGGTCGGGGGCGAAACGTTCGGCGACGTGGCGGATCAGGGCGGCGCGGGTCGCCACCACCTCGTCGAGGCCGTGGCCGGGGCCGAGGCTCTGGTACTCGCCGCTGGCGAGCTTGGTCACCCCCGGCAGGCGCCGGCAGCTCACCCCGGGGGCGAACCGGAAGGCGTGGCTCACCGGCGAGCCGGACAGGATCACCACCCGCCGCTCCGGCGCCCCCGCCACCAGGGCATGCGCGATCGCCCGCGCCCGGCGCAGGTGGCCGAGCCCGAACGTATCGTGCGAATAGATCAGCACCCGCTGCGGAGCGCCGCCGGGCACGGGAGAGACGAAGGTCATCCGGCGGACACTTCGGTCCGAGCGGACGCTTCGGCCCAGAGGATGAGGGGGCCCCGTGCGGACACGGCGGGCCGGGTACGGCTCAACGGCATCGGCATCGGGTTGCGGACCTCCCGGGCGCGGGAGGCCAGAGTAGCGCATCCGCCCCCGGCCCGGCTACCCGGGCTCAGGCAGTTATGGCCAGGCTTGTGGCGGCGCAGCATCGTCGGACGGGTTGGCGGGGAAGTTGCTAGGGGTGTCGCGGCCCGGAGCGGCCCTGTCGCCCATCGGCTCGACGATCCGGACACCCGAGACGCTCTCCTAAGGGAACCCGATGCCCGAATGCCTCGTCTTCCGCGTGCCGACCCGGCATCCCGCCGACGTCTCGGGCCTCGAGGCCCTGATCGAGTCCGGCGCGGTCGCTCCGCAGGAGATCGTCGCCGTCTTCGGCAAGACCGAAGGCAATGGCTGCGTCAACGACTTCACCCGGCCGCTTGCCGTGATGGCGCTGGAGACGGCCCTGGGCGCCCGGCTCGGGCTCTCGCTGGCCGCGGTCGGCGCTCGGGTCGCCCTGGTGATGTCCGGCGGCACCGAGGGCGGGCTCTCGCCGCACCTGCTCATCCTCGCCCGGCGCGAGGGCCCAGCCGGGCCGAGCCGGGCGCTGGCGGTCGGCACCGCCTTCACGGATGACTTCCTCCCCGAGGAGATTGGCCGCATGGCGCAGGTGCGCGCCACAGCCTCCGCAGTGCGGCGCGCCATGACGGCGGCGGGCCTCGACGCGGTCGAGGACGTGCATTTCGTGCAGGTGAAGTGTCCGCTCCTCACCAGCGCCCGCATCCAGGAGGCGGCCTCCCGGGGGGCGCGCGTGGCCACCCACGACACCTACGCCTCGATGGGCCTCTCCCGCGGCGCCTCGGCCCTCGGGATCGGGATGGCACTGAACGAGATCGCGGAAGCGGCGCTCGCCGACGAGGTGATCGGCACCCGCACCGACCTCTATTCCGGACGCGCCAGCGCCTCGGCGGGGATCGAGCTGATGCGCAACGAGGTCATCGTGCTCGGCAACGCGCCGGGCTGGAGCGGCGCGTTGCGCATCGCTCACCGGGTGATGCGCGACGGGATCGACGTGTCGGCGATCCACGGCGCGCTCGCCGATCTCGGCCTGCCGTCCGCCGGCCAGCTCCCGCCGGAGGCGGCCGCGCGAGTCGTCGCCCTGCTCGCCAAGGCCGAACCGTCGAGTAACGGGCTGATCCGCGGGCAGCGCCACATCATGAACGATGACAGCGATATCAACGCCACCCGCCACGCCCGGGCGCTGGTTGGCGGCGTCGCTGCGGCAGCGATCGGGCGGGTGGACCTGTTCGTCTCGGGCGGGGCGGAGCACCAGGGACCGGACGGGGGTGGGCCCGTCGCGGTGGTCGGGCGGGTGTCCGCCTGATCGCCGGGACGAGGGCTGCAGGCGGAATGCCCCGCCCCCCGTGCCGAACCGGCCCGAGCGGCGGTTTGGCCGACCGTCCCTATTTTCCGCCTGAGATCGATACCGCGTCGCGCTAGGCCGCGCGCATGCAGGATGGCACGAGGCTCGGCTGGCCGGGCCTCCGGAACAAGGCCGGATTCGCATGCCTCACGACCTTCGCGTCTCGATCATCGGAGCCGGATTGAGCGGCTCGTGCCTCAGGCAAGCGTTGCGGCGGGCCGGGACCGAACATCTAGCGGAGCGTATAGGCCTGGTAGAGGCGGCTCACCTCCGCGGTGATGGGGCCAGGCCTGCCGTTGCCGATGCGGCGGCCGTCGATCCGGGTCACCGGCGTGATGCCGCCGAGGGTCCCGGTCACGAAGGACTCGTCGGCGGCGTAGGTCTCCGCCAGGGTGAAGTCGAGCTCGCGCACCGTGCCGCCGGCTTCGCGCCAGAGCTCCATCACCTTGCGGTGGGTGATGCCCTTGAAGCTGCACCGCCCCGTCGAGGTCCATACCTCACCCTTGCGGACGATGAAGAAGTTGGTGGAGTTGCAGCTCGCCACGAAGCCGGACGGGTCGAGCATCAGCGCCTCGTCGGCGCCGCAATTGATCGCCTGGATCAGCGCCTGGATGAAGTTCAGGCGACTGTGCGAGTTGAGCCGCAGGTCGAACACGTCCGGCGTGCTGCAGCGGATGGTCGAGGTCATCAGCGTGAGCCCGGCGGCCTTGGCCTCGGGCCGTGGCGTCTTGTACTCGGCGATGATGACCACCGTCGCCTGGCCGAGCGCGAAGCGGGGATCCTGGTTCGGCGTCCGCTTCCGGCCGCGGGTGACCATCAGGCGAATATGCGCGCCGTCCTGCATCCCGTTGCGGTCGAGCGTCGCCCGGATCGCCGCGACCATCTCCGCGCGGCTGAGCCCGATGTCGAGGGCGATCGCGCCGGCGCCCTCGTAGAGCCGGTCCATGTGATCGTCGAGGGCGAGGAGCTTGCCGTCGACGAGGCGCAAACCCTCCCACACCCCGTCGCCCAGGACGAAGCCGGCATCGAAGACCGAGACCGAGGCCTGGTCGCGCGGGAAGAACGCGCCGTTGATGAAGACGAGCACGCCCTCGTTGCGCGGATCGTCGAGGTAGCCCTGCGCGCTCGCCGCGCTGGTGGTCGCTGTGCCGGACACGGATGGATCCTTGGTTGGTCTCGAGGAGAGCGCCGCGTCAGAACGCGAACTCGCTGTGGCGCGCCAGAAAGGTGCGGGTCCGCTCGCCGCGCGGATGCTTCAGGACCTCGTCGGGGGTCCCGGTCTCGTAGAAGCGGCCATCGGCCAGGAAGACGACCTTCGTGGCGAAGTGGTAGGCGAAGCCGAGCTCGTGGGTGACGAGGAGCATGGTGCGTCCCTCCTCGGCGAGGCCCCGGATGACCCGCAGGACCTCGCCGACGAGCTCGGGATCGAGGGACGAGGTGGGCTCGTCGAAGAGCAGGATCTCGGGGTCCATCGCCAGCGCCCGGGCGATCGCCACGCGCTGCTGCTGGCCGCCGGAGAGCCGGCTCGGATAGGCGTCGTGCTTGTCGCTGAGGCCGACCTTGCCGAGCTCCGCCTCGGCCCGCGCACGGGCCTGGCTCCGGGGCGCGCCCTTCACGGTGACGAGGGCCTCCATCACGTTCTCGACGGCGGTCATGTGCGGGAAGAGGTTGAACTGCTGGAAGACCATGCCGACGCGACGGCGGACCCCGCACAGCTCGCTCTCCGGATAGACGGTCGAGCCGTCCCGGCCCGGTCGGCCGAGCGCGCGGCCGTCGAGCGCGATCCGGCCTTGCGTCGGGACCTCCATGAAGTTGAGGCAGCGCAGGAGCGTGCTCTTGCCCGACCCCGAGCCGCCGATGATCGCGACGCGCTCGCCCGGCATCACGGCGAGGTCGATGCCGCGCAAGACCTCGTGCGGCCCGAACGACTTGCGGAGGTCCTGAACCTCCAGAAGGGGACCTCGAACCTCGCTCAGGGGATTCGTCATCGCGGGCAGGGCCTTTCAGCTGCGGGCGGCCATCCGCCGCTCGATGCGGGCGGAGAGGACGCTGCCCGGATAGATCAGGACGAAGTAGACGATCGCCACCGTCGTCAGGATCTCGAGCGGGCGATAGTAGGTCGAGCTCAACAGGCGGCCCTGATACATCAGCTCGTGCACAGAGAGCACGGAGGCGAGCGAGGTGACCTTCGCCAGCTCGATGGCGCGATTGGTGAAGGCCGGCAGCATGCGGCGCAGGACCTGCGGCAGGATCACGCGCCGCATCACCTGCGCACGGGTCATGCCGAGCGCCCGCGCACCCTCGAACTGGCCCTTCGGCACCGACTGGATCCCGCCCCGGACAATCTCGGCGCAATAGGCCCCGGTGTTGAGGGTGAGCCCGAGCAGGGCCGCCACGAACGGCGGCAGCTGGACGCCGATGACGATCGGGAAGGCGTAGTAGAACCAGATCAGCTGGATCAGGACGGGCGTCCCGCGAAACAGCTCGACGGCGGCGAGCGCCGGCTGGGCGATCCATCCCGATCGGGAGAGGCGGGCGAGGCCGAGGAGGAGCCCGAGGGCGAGCCCGGCCGCCATCGCGGGCACCCAGAGCTGCACCGTGACGAGGAGGCCCCGCAGCAGCACGGGCCAGTTCTGCACGAGCAGGCTGAAATCCCAGTCGTAATCCATGTCCGGGACCTCAGCGGTAGGCGGTCAGGCGCCGCTCGGCCCGGCGCGCCAGCGAACCCGCCGCCACGAGCAGGACCAGGTACAGGAGCGCCACCACGGTATAGACTTCGAGCGGCCGGAAGGTCTGGCTGTTCACCTGCATCGCCTGGTAGAGCAGCTCGCCATAGGCGAGGGTGGAGGCCAGCGCGGTGGTCTTCGTCAGCTCGAAGGAGCGTTCCACGAAGGGCGGCACCATGCGACTGACCGCCTGCGGCAGCACCACCCGGCGCATCACCTGCACCCGGGTCATGCCCAGCGCCTTCGCTCCCTCCCACTGGCCCTTCTCGATCGAGACGATGCCGCCGCGGAACACCTCGGCGTAGAACGCCCCGGACTGGGTCGAGAGCGCGAGGATCGCCGCCGCGAGGGGATCGAGGCTGAGATCGGCCAGGACCGGCAGCGCGTAGAAGAACCAGAAGAAGTGCACGATCGGCGGCGTGTTCCGGTAGAACTCGATGAAGGCCGTGGCCGGCGCCCGCACGAGCCGGGACGGGGACAGCCGCATGAACGCGAGCCCGAGCCCGAGGCCGCAACCGACCACGATCGACGCGACCGCGATCTTGACGGTGTTGAAGAGCCCGAGCGCCAGCATGTCGAGGTGGCGCAGGACGGGCATGAAGTCCCAGGAATAGGTCATGACCGTCCTCCCCGGCGTGAGGGTCGTCAGACCCACTTCTCCCGCACGAGGCCCGGGACGGTCGCGGGGTCGATGCCACGGGTCCGAAGGTACGAGGCGAAGGCATCCTGCGGCTTCCCCGCCGCGTAGAGGGCGGCGAAGCGCTCGCCGAGCCAGGTCCTGAAGGCCGGATCGGCGTCGCGGCGGATGCCGGCGCTCGTGGCGACGGGGGTGACCGGCTTCATCAGGACCACCTTGCCGAGCTTGAGCCGGGCGTACTGGACGACCAGGGCCGGATGGAACTGTGCGACGGCGTCGACGCGCTTGGCCGCAAAGGCGGCCACGGCCTCGTCGTTGTTCGAGAAGCGGCTGATGCTGGCGCTTTTCAGGGTCTCGGTCACCATGCGGTCCACGGAGGTGCCGAGCGTCACCCCGATGCGGGTGCCGGGCTTGTCGAGGTCGGTCCAGGCGGCGGCCGCCTGGTCGGGCCGGACGAGGGCGCCGGCGGCGTAGTAGAAGAGCGGGTCATCCGGGAAATCGATCGCCTTGCGGCGCTCCTCCGTCGGGTCGAGCACGAACATGACGTCGATCTGGTCGGCCTGGATCGCCGCGACGCAGTTCGCCCAGCTCGTCTCCACCGGCACCATCGTCACCCCGAGTTCGCCCGCGAGCGCGGTGCCGAGATCGATGCCGACGCCGCTCCATGTCCCGGCCATCGGGTCCTTGAAGAACCACGGCTCGGCCGAGGTGACGCCGATCCGTAAGCGGCCGCTCCGCTTGATGCGATCGAGCGAGGTCGCGCCCTGCGCTGCCGCCGGGCGAAGGCCCGCAACGGTGGCCGCCGAGGCGAGGGCGAGCGCGAGGAGGTCGCGGCGACGGGTCATGGGGCTCTCCTGGGGTCGATCGGTACTCGGGACGAAGGCCGGGCCGGGCTGGCCTCGGCCGTCTCGCGCGGCGCGGAGGATCGGTCGCATGGGCCTGGCGCTCATGCACGCCCCTCGGGCAGGCGCTCGCGTCCGACGAGGAAGGCCTTCGTCTGCTCGGCGCCCCGGCGCATGTGGCTCTCGATCTCGCGGCGCATCGCCTCCAGGTCGTCGCCGAGGGCGAGGCGCAGATAGGCGTCGTGGCCGTCGCGGCGGGGGCCGCGCAGGCCGTGGGCGCGATGATGCGCCGCCCAGTAGAGCTGCAGCCGGCCGCGCAGGCCGTGCCAGACGGTCAACAGGAAGGCATGCCCGGTCGCCTCGTAGACCGTGCCGTGGAAGCTCAGCTCGGCGACGAGGCTCGCCTTGTCGTCGCCCGCATCGATCGTCGCCGTCAGGGCCTCGTGCCGGCGATACAGCTCGCTCCGGAATGCCTCGTCGCGCCGATCCCACAGCTGCTCGAAGGCGAAGGTCTCCAGGTTGCGGCGGATCGCGTAGATCTCGTCGACGTCCTTGACCGAGATGTCGATGACGTAGGTCCCCGTATAGGGAATCGCCTCAAGAATCCCTTCCTCGACCAACTGCCGGATGGCCTCGCGCAAGGGGCCGCGGCTGACCCCGAACTGCTCGGCGAGCGCCGTCTCGACGAGCTGCGAGCCGGGTGCGATGTCGCCGTTGAGGATCGCGCCGCGAAGGCTGTCGGCGATGCGGCTGCGGAAGGTGTCCTTCGGCACGCGGGCGAAGCCGTCGGACATCGGTTTTGGGCGTCGAGCGTTCATGCGGACCTCGTCGATCGTCGATTGTCAACAATCGACGGACCGAAGCAAGAGGTCGCCGGCATAATGTTCGCGTCGCGAGCACGGCGTCGGCGACCCATATCCGCCGGAGCGATCGCCGGCGGCAATCAGGCACGCCGGACGGTCTCGGCCGTAGCGGCGACCGGTGACGGCGACTGGCGAGGCCCGCTGTGAAACGGTCCGCCTGATCCTCGACAGCGGGGCGGCGTCGAGGCAGCGGGGCCCCATCAGCTCGGCTTCACGGAGACGATGCACGGATGCGGGGGAGCATGGTGAGTCGCGGCGGAGGCAGGGGGCCGCTCTCGCGCGAGGGCGCCGCCGCCGCCATGATTCGCAGAAGCGGTTTTTCTCATAGAATCCACCGCCGGTCCGTCGCTGCCGACGCTCCCACGCCCGGGCGCGGTTCCGCCGCGCCGCGATGGGCTGCCGTGTCTGGCGCGGCGTGCGGTGTTCCGCCTCTCGAGACAGCCTGGACTGCGCCGCCCACGCCCCGCTTCCGTTCCGAGACTGCTATCGCGGGTCCGCGGGCGGCATCGCACCGGCACGCGCCTGGGCCAGCTGATCGGTGATGTAGCGGCCGGCCTCGGCGAGCCGGACGGCATCCACCCCGGTCTCGATGCCGAGGCGCGCGAGATCGGCCACGACGCTCTCCGTGGCGACGTTGCCGGTGGCGCCGGCCGCGTAGGGACAGCCGCCGAGGCCTGCGACGGCGGCATCGATCACGCTCACCCCGAGATCGAGGCAGGCCCGGATATTGGCGAGCGCCAAGCCCCTCGTGTCGTGGAAATGCAGGGCGAGCCGTTCCGGCGGTACGCGTGCGGCCACCGCCGCGACGCAGGCCCGAGCCTCGTCCGGCGCGCCGGCCCCGATCGTGTCGCCGAGCGAGACCTCGCGGCAGCCGATCTGGACGAGCCGGCGGGCCACCGACGCCACGGCCTGCGGCATCACCGCCCCCTCGTAGGGACAGCCGAGGACGCAGGAGACGTAGCCCCGCAAGGCGATCCCGGCGGCGCGGGCCGCTTCCGCAACGGGCGCGAACCGCTCCAGACTCTCGGCGATCGAGCAGTTGATGTTGGCCCGCGAGAACGCCTCGGAGGCGGAGGCGAAGATCGCGACCTCCGCCGCGCCAGCCGCCTGCGCCGCCTCGAACCCCTTCAGATTCGGGACGAGCACGGTGTAGCGCCCCGTCGGATTCGGCGGCAGCCGGGCCATCACCGCGGCGGTGTCGGCCATCTGCGGCACCCATCGGGCCGAGACGAAGCTGCCGACCTCGACCGATGTCAGGCCCGCGGCCAGCAGACGCTCGATCAGCCCGACCTTGATCGCGACCGGCACCGTCACGGGCTCGTTCTGCAGCCCGTCGCGCGGGCCGACCTCGACGATCCGGACGCGGGCGGGCAGCGTCACGGCGCCTTGACCAGCGGGCAGCGCCCCTCGGCGAGAGGCCGGAACGCCTCGGCGGCGGGAATCGTCTGCACGCGCTTGTAGTAGTCGTACGGGCCCTTCGATTCGGCGGGGGTCTTCACCTGGAACAGGTACATCGGGTGGATGTGGCGGCCGTCCTCGCGCACCCTGCCCTCGCCGAACAGCGGGTCGTTGGTCGGATCCGCCTTCATCCGGGCGACGACCGTGCGCCCGTCGGTGCTGCCGGACGCGGCTGCGGCGCGCAGATAGGCCAGGGCGCCCGCATAGACGCCGGCCTGGTTGGCGGTCGGCCGGCGGCCCTTCATCGCTTGAGCGAAGCGGTCGGCGAAGGCGCGGGTGCCGGGATCGGTGTCCCAGTAGAACCCTTCCGTCAGGTAGAGCCCCTGCGCGTCCTTGAGGCCGATCGCGTGCACGTCGGAGAGCTGCATCAGCAGGGCCGCGAGGTCCTGGCCGCCGCCGGTGATGCCGAACTCGGCGGCCTGCTTGACCGAGTTGACCGTGTCGCCGACGGCGTTCGCCAGCGCGATCACCTGGGCGCGGCTCGCTTGGGCCTGGAGCAGGAACGAGGAGAAGTCCGCCGCCGCCGTCGGATGGCGCACGCCGCCGACCAGAGTGCCGCCTTCCTGCTTGACGACGCTCGCGGCATCCGCCTCGAGGGCGTGGCCGAAGGCGTAGTCGGCGGTGAGGAAGAACCACTTGGTCTTGCCGGCGCGCACCAGCGCGAGCGCGGTGCCGTGGGCGAGCGCCCAGGTGTCGTAGGTCCAGTGGACGGTGTTGGCCGAGCATTTCGGGCCGGTCAGGTCCGAGGTACCGGGGCCCGAGGCGATGAAGGCGGCCTTCGAGTCGCGCACCACCTCCTGCACGGCGAGCGCCACCGAGGAGAACGGCACGTCGAGGATGGCGTCGACCTGGCCCTCGGCGATCCAGCGGCGGGCGGTGGCCGAGCCGATATCGGGCTTGTTCTGATGGTCGGACTGGATCACCTCGACCTTGATCCCGGGCTGCTCCTTGCGAAAGTCCTCCACCGCGAGGCGGGCCGCGACCACCGAGCCGTCGCCGGTGGAATCGGCGGCGAATCCGCTGAGGTCGGTGAGCACCCCGAGCTTCACCGTCGTCACCTCGGCCCGGGCGGCCCCGGCGGCGGCGAGGAGGGCGGCACCGGCAAGCAGGCGGGCGGCGAGGCGGGCGGTTCGGGTGCGAATGGCTCTCGGCATGGTTCTCCTCCCGTTTTGTGGTTGTCGGCCGCTGGATCGGCGGTCGTCTGAAGTCCTCGACGACGTTGTCAAACTCCGTCGACATTCCGGGGCCGCGCAAACGCGTCCGGAATCCAGATAGTCAAGTCATGACGAGCGAAACTGAACGCGACCGGCTTCGCCGAAGATCCGATTGCGGTTCCAGGTGTGCCTTCGGCACCCTGGGCTGACGCCAACGGCAGGCCCCGGGCTGAGCCTGCGAGGCAGCATTGTGAGCGGCTGCCTCGTCAGTTCCGCCAGACGACGTCGGCTACCCCCGCCGGATTCCGGCCAGAACCTCCTGCGCCACGTCGAGGCGGACGCGATGGCCCTCGACCAGCACGCGAGCGACCGCCTCGATCTCCTCGCCGACCGCGCCGGCCATCATGGCGATGTTCTGGGCGTGCAGCGCCATGTGGCCCTTCTGGATGCCGGTGGTGGCCAGCGCCTTGAGGGCGGAAAAATTCTGCGCCAGCCCGACCGCCGCGATGATCCGCGCCAGGCGCTCGGCCGTCGTCGCGCCGAGGATCTTCAGGCAGGCCTGGGCGGTCGGATGGAGCTTGGTCGCCCCGCCGACGAGGCCGACGGCCAGCGGCAGCTCGATCGAGGCGCTGAGGTCGCCCGAGGCCGTGACCTCGTAGTGGGTGAGGCTGGTGTAGCGGCCCGAGCGCGCCGCGTAGGCATGGGCGCCTGCCTCGATCGCCCGCGTGTCGTTGCCGGTGGCGAGCACGACGGCGTCGATCCCGTTCATGATCCCCTTGTTGTGGGTCGCGGCGCGGTAGGGATCGGCCTCGGCGAGATGGTAGGCGCTGACGATGCCGTCGCGCACTTCCGGACCGCCGATCGCCTCCGTGCGCCAGACGGCGTGGGCGCGGGCGAGCCGCCGGTCGGCGAGGTTCGACAGGATGCGCAGGTAGACGCGGCCTCCGCTCCACCCGGCGATGTGGGGGGCGACGGCCTCCGCCATGGTGTTGACGGCGTTCGCCCCCATCGCGTCGCGGGTGTCGACGATCAGGTGGGTCACCACCATCGGGCCGCTCAAGCTGTCGAGCACCCGCACCTCGACGTCGCGCAGGCCCCCGCCGAGGCGGACCAGCACCGGGTCGCAGGCATCGCAGAGCGCGCGCAAGGCCTCGCGCTGCTCCAGGATGCGCAGGCGCGCCGCGTGAGGATCGCTGACCGCGACCGCCTGCACCTGCGCGATCATCAGGTTGCCGGAGACCGAGGTGGTGAAGCCGTCCTCGTAGACCTGGCGCGCCGCATTGCAGACCGCGGCCACCACCGAGGATTCCTCGGTCGCCATCGGGATCAGCACGTCCTCGCCGTCGATCCGCATGTTGGTGGCGATGCCGACCGGCACGTTCATCGTGCCGACGACGTTCTCGATCAGCCGGTCGGCGAGATCGGGGGCGAGGTTGCCGAACTCGGCGAGATGCGCGACCTCGGTCTCCGAGAGGTCCGCGAAGGCGGCAACGAGGTCGAGGCGCTCGCGCGGGGTCTTCTTGTGGAAGCCGGCGATGCGCGAGGTGCGGTTCGCCCGGGTCGTGTTCGGCATGGGGTGTCTCGTCGATCGGCGTCGCGATCGGGCGGTCCGCACGCGTCGGACGAGGGCGACCGCAAAGGCCCACAACCCTGGCGGCGGTGGCCGGGGCGTCGCTCTCCCTCGTCCGGGCTTGTAAGATCCTGCCCGTTGCCCGCACCGTACCCATCCGTGTCCTCCCCACAAGGAACGCTTTGCGCCTTATCCGGAGTGACCGTACCCTCGCCCGCATGGATACGATCGAAGCGGCCGAGCCGCGGACCCGGGTCGAGCAGGTGGTCGCCGGGCTGGCGGAGCGGATCGATCGCGGGCTCCTGCGCAAAGGCGAGCGCCTGCCCTCGATCCGGGCGGCGGCCTCCGCCTTCGCGGTGTCGAAGAACACCGTCGTCAACGCCTACGAGCGCCTCGTCGCCTCAGGGAGGGTCGAGAGCCGGCCGGGCTCGGGCTTCTACGTCTCGGGGCGCCGCCCGGCGCCGGCCGCGCCGCCGCCGCCGGTCCTGCCCCAGGCAGTGGACAGCGTCTGGCTGCTGCGCGAGCAGCTGGACCGGCACTACGACGTGCGCGTCGGCGA
>JAEWKL010000362.1 GCA_023386115.1 Pseudomonadota bacterium | reverse complement strand
CGACCGGGCCGTCCGCCACGGTGAGGAACAAGAGCGCGCCGGCCCCGAAGGCGACGGCGAGCCAGGGAAACAGCCGGCGCTGCGCGGCCTCCGTCGCGAGCCCGGCGGAGCACCAGGAGCCGAGCGCCGGCAGCAGCAGCACGGGCGCCGGCAGTGCGCGTAAACCGCGCACCACGACTCCCGTCCCCGCGCCCGGCCCCGCCATCCCGCGCCCCGACCCGACGAGGCTGCGCCCAACCGCCGCTGATCCCGCCGCCAATCCCCTTGCAGCGACGGGACGCCCCGGAAGACGGTTTCTTAACGGCTCGTCTCGCGCATGCTACAGGACCCGGCGCCGGCGGGTCGACTCGAGCAACCCTGCCCTAACGGCCCCGGCCACACCGTTTTTTCGCTCTCACCCGGTTCACGTCGCGCATGTCCTCCGTCGTCACCCGCTTTGCCCCGTCGCCCACGGGCTTCCTCCACATCGGCGGGGGTCGCACGGCGTTGTTCAACTGGCTCTACGCCCGCCGGCACGGCGGCCGGATGCTCCTGCGCATCGAGGACACCGACCGCGAGCGCTCCACGCAAGCCGCCATCGAGGCGATCCTCGACGGGCTGGCCTGGCTCGGCCTCGATTGGGACGGCGACGTCGTCTACCAGTTCGCCCGCGCACCCCGGCATCGTGAGGTGGCGGAGGGGCTGCTCGCCGCCGGCCGGGCCTATTACTGCTACGCCACGCCGGACGAACTGACCGAGATGCGCGAGGCGGCGCGCCGCGAGGGCAAGCCGATCCGCTACGACGGCCGCTGGCGCGACCGCGACCCCTCGGAGGCGCCCGCTGGCGCCAAGCCGGTGATCCGCCTGCGCGCGCCGACCGACGGCGAGACCGTGGTCGAGGACGCGGTCCAGGGCCGGGTGGTCTGGCAGAACAAGGACCTCGACGACCTCGTCCTGCTGCGCTCGGACGGCACGCCGACCTACATGCTGGCGGTGGTGGTGGACGACCACGACATGGGCGTGACCCACGTCATCCGCGGCGACGACCACCTGACCAACGCGGCGCGCCAGACCCAGATCTATCAGGCGCTCGGCTGGGACGTGCCGAACATGTCGCACATCCCGCTGATCCACGGGCCGGACGGGGCGAAGCTCTCCAAGCGCCACGGGGCGCTCGGCGTCGATGCCTATCGCGACCTCGGCTACCTGCCGGCGGCCCTGCGCAACTACCTCGTGCGCCTCGGCTGGAGCCACGGCGACCAGGAGATCTTTTCCACGCAGGAGATGATCGCCGCCTTCGACCTCGCCCAGGTCGGGCGCTCGCCGGCCCGGTTCGACTTCGCCAAGCTCGAGAACCTGAACGGGCACTATATCCGCTCGTCCTCGAACGAGGCGCTGGTGGAGGCGATCGAGGCGATCCTGCCGACGCAAGGTTCGCGCTGGGGCCTCTCCGCCCCGCTCGATGCGGCCTTGCGCGAAAGGTTCGTCGCCGCGATGCCGGGGCTGAAGGAGCGGGCCAAGACTCTGATCGAGCTCGTCGACAGCGCCTATTACCTCTACGCGCCGCACCCGCTGGCCCTCGACGAGAAGGCCACCGGCCTTCTCGGCAATGGCGGGCGCGAGCGGCTGGCCGGCGCCCTGCCCCATCTCGAGGCGCTGCCTGAATGGACCGCCGCCTCGACCGAGGGGGCGGTGCGTCATTTCGCCGAGAGCGCCGGGGTCAAGCTCGGGCAGGTGGCCCAGCCCCTGCGGGCGGCGCTCACCGGCCGGGCGACCTCGCCGCCGCTCTTCGACGTGATGGCGGTGCTCGGCCGCGACGAGAGCCTGGAACGCCTGCGCGCCCAGGCAGCCTGAGTCACGAGGGCGGCCTGAGGCACGACCGGTCCGCGCACCCCCGCGAATCTGCGCGCGCGGGGGTGATCGAACCGCCCATGAACAGAAACTGAATTCTGTCACCCGGGCGGGGAGCCGCGGTTGATGCCGGTGCGTCGATCCGCTAACCCGGTCGGCGAGTGAGCACCCGCAGCAAAGTCGCCGCCCTGCCCCGGGGGCCGCGGTCGAGGCGCCAACGCTCAGTCACGTTGATGGAAAGGGTCCGCAACCCCATGAGCCTCCCCACCAGCACCCTCACGGTGAACGGCCGCGCGATCGAGATGCCCACCAAGACCGGCACGATCGGTCCGAGCGTCATCGACATCAGCAAGCTCTACGCGCAGACCGGCCAGTTCACCTACGACCCGGGCTTCACCTCGACCGCCTCCTGCGAGTCGAAGATCACCTACATCGACGGCGACGAGGGCGTGCTCCTGTACCGGGGCTACCCGATCGAGCAGCTGGCCGAGCACGGCGACTTCCTCGAGACCTGCTACCTGCTGCTGTACGGCGAGCTGCCGACCGCGGCCCAGAAGGCCGATTTCGACTACCGCGTCACGCGCCACACCATGGTGCATGACCAGATGAACCGGTTCTTCCAGGGCTTCCGCCGCGACGCCCACCCGATGGCCGTCATGGTGGCCTCGGTCGGCGCGCTCTCGGCCTTCTACCACGACTCGACCGATATCACGGACGAGAAGCAGCGCATGATCGCCTCCATGCGCATGATCGCCAAGATGCCGACCCTGGCAGCCATGGCGTACAAGTACACGATCGGCCAGCCGTTCATCTATCCGAAGAACGATCTCGACTACACCTCGAACTTCCTGCGGATGTGCTTCGCAGTGCCGTGCGAGGAGTATCAGGCCAACCCGGTGCTGTCGCGCGCGCTCGACCGGATCTTCATCCTGCACGCCGACCACGAGCAGAACGCCTCGACCTCGACGGTGCGTCTGGCCGGCTCCTCGGGCGCCAACCCCTTCGCCTGCATCGCCGCCGGCATCGCCTGCCTGTGGGGCCCCGCCCATGGCGGCGCCAACGAGGCGGCGCTGAAGATGCTGGCCGAGATCGGCACGCCTGAGCGCGTCGGCGAGTACGTCGCCAAGGCGAAGGACAAGAACGATCCCTTCCGCCTGATGGGCTTCGGTCACCGGGTCTACAAGAACTACGACCCGCGCGCCCGCATCATGCAGAAGACCACCCACGAGGTGCTGAGCGAGCTCGGCATCAAGGACGATCCGCTGCTCGACGTCGCGATGGAGCTGGAGCAGATCGCCCTCAAGGACGAGTACTTCATCGAGAAGAAGCTCTACCCGAACATCGACTTCTACTCGGGCATCACCCTGAAGGCGATGGGCTTCCCGACCTCGATGTTCACGGTGCTGTTCGCGCTCGCCCGCACCGTCGGCTGGATTAGCCAGTGGGCCGAGATGATCGAGGACCCGTCCCAGAAGATCGGCCGCCCGCGCCAGCTCTACACGGGTGCGCCGAAGCGCGACTACGTGACGATGGCCCAGCGCGGCTGAGCGTCAGGCCTTTCGATGTGAGAACGGGCGGCCCGCGCGTGCCGCCCGTTTCTTTTTGGGTGATCAACTTTGCCAGACTTGGCGCGGTCTTCTCCTCTCCCCGCGGGCGGGGAGAGGGCTGGGTCTCCGTTCAGGAGACCCAGCAAGCGAAGGCGCAGCCGAAGCGAGGGGTGAGGGGGTGACTCCGGATGAGGCTCCTCTGGCACCACCCCCTCACCCTCGCCCTGCGGGCTTGCTGTTCCCCCTGAACGGCGGAACAGCCCTCTCCCCGCCCGCGGGGAGAGGGGGGATTACCCGAGCGTTATTTGAAGCCAATGCTTACGCCGGCACCTTCCCGCCCAGTTCGTCCTCGATATGCGCCCGCACGATGGCGTCGAAGTCGGGCTCGGCCTTGAAGCCGAGCTCCAGCGCCCGCCGCGCGTCGAAGGTGCGGGGCCAGCCGGAGACGATGCGCTCGATCGTCGGATCGGGCTCGCGGCGGATGCGGGCGACGGCGGAGTCACCCGCGGCGCGGCGCAGGGCCTCGATCTGCTCGGCCACGGTGGCGCCGACGCCCGGCATGGTCAGGTTGCGGCGATCCCCCAGACGCTTGGTGTCGATCGTCGCGGCGTGGAGCAGGAAGCCGACCGCCGAGCGCGGCGAGGCGTGCCAGTGGCGGACCTGGTCGGAGACCGGCAGCACCGCCTCCTGGCCGGCCAGCGGCTCGCGGATGATGCCGGAGAAGAAGCCCGAGGCTGCCTTGTTGGGCTTGCCCGGCCGCACGCAGATGGTGGGGAGGCGGATGCCGACGCCGTCGAAGATGCCCCGGCGCGAATAGTCGGAGAGCAGCAATTCGCCGATCGCCTTCTGGGTGCCGTAGCTGGTGAGCGGCGCCGTCAGGTACTCGTCGGGGATCGGGTCCGGCATCGGCGCGCCGAACACCGCCACCGACGAGGTGAAGACGAACCGGGGCTTGTAGCCCTCGCCGATCGCCCGCACGGCGTCGTAGAGGCGGCGGGTGCCGTCGAGATTGATCCGGTAGCCCTTGTCGAAATCGGCCTCGGCCTCGCCCGACACAATGGCGGCGAGGTGGAAGATCACGTCCGGCCGGCCGGCGACCAGGCGCTCGGCCTCCCCGGGATCGGAGAAGTCGGAGGCCGAGAGCGAGACCGGGATCGCGGTGCCGGCGGGCGCCTCGGGCGGCACCACGTCGTGCAGGGTCAGGCGCGAGATCGTCTCGCCACCGAGCGAGCCGTCCTTGACCAGCCGGTCGAGGAGCTTGCGGCCGACCATGCCGGCGGCGCCGAGGATGAGGATATGCATGGGATCAAAACTCCTTCGCCGTCGGATCAGAGCGTGAAGCCGCCGTCGGCGACGTGGGTCTGGCCGGTGGTGAAGCGGGACTCGTCCGAGGCGAGATAGACGGCGAGCAGGGCCATCTCCTCCGGCGTGCCGAGCCGGCCCATCGGCTGACGGTCGATGAAGGCCTGGCGGGCAGCCTCGACCGAGGTCTTGTTCATCTCCGCCAAGGCCGCGATGCGCTCGTCGAGGGAGGGCGACTGGATCGTGCCGGGACAGATCGCGTTCGCCCGCACGCCGCTGCGGATGAAGTCCCGCGCCACCGCCTTGGTGAGACCCACCACCGCCGCCTTCGAGGCGCCGTAGACGTAGCGGTTGGGCGCCGTCGCATCGGCGCCGACGGCCGACGCGATGTTGACGATCGAGCCGTTGCCGCGCTCCAGCATGCCGGGCAGGAAGGCCCGGATGGTGCGGTGCATCGAGCGCACGTTGAGATCGAAGGCCAGATCCCACTCGGCGTCGGTGCAGTCGAGGATGGTGCCGTGATGGACGAAGCCCGCGGCGTTCACCAGCACGTCGACCGGCCCGGCCCCCTTCGCGAATGCCGCCACGCCTTCGTCCGAGCGCACGTCGAGGGAGGCGGCCTGCGCGCCCTTCAAGCCCTCGAGCTTGCCCGCGTCGAGATCGGTCGCCAGCACCTCCGCGCCCTCGGCGAGGAACGCCGCCGCGATGGCGCGGCCGATCCCCTGGCCCGCCGCCGTCACGACCGCGCGCTTGCCCGTCAGCCGTCCCGCCATGTTGTCCTCCCGTGCGTGTCGTGCCCCGCTCGCCGGCGGGGCTTGTCCGTGAACCTTGCCGCCTCAGGCGAGGCGCCCGTGCGTGCCCGCCGTCAGGCGAGGGTCTTGAGCATGTGGACCAGACGCCGGTCCGGCAGATCCTCGACCCGCTCGGTGGCGTAGCCCCACCGCGCGTACCAGTCGATGTTCCGCACGAGCTTGTCCCCGGTGTAGAGCCGGAGGACCGACAGGTCGAGGTCCCGCGCCCGGGCCTCGGACGCCGCCAGCAGGGTATTGCCGAGGCCGCTGCCCTGATGCGCCGGATCGACCGACACGCTCCAGATCATCAGGTGATCGGGATGCGGATCGAGCACCAGGGCGCCGGCGGGCGCGTCATCGTGGCCTGCCAGCCAGACCTCATAGCGCGCCAGCACCTCGGCGGCGGGCGTGAGGAGCGGCACCGGCTCGACGCCGAGGAGCGGGCGGTTCGGCGCGTAGGCAGCCTCCTGAAGGGCCGCGAGACCGGCCTCGTCGGCTTTGGTCGCCCGCCGCAGGGACGTGCCCGGGATCGTCGCCCGGTTGAGCGCGCCGAGGCGCAAGGACTGGCCGCGCTCCGAGACATTGGCCGGATCGAGCCAGCGGTCGAAGCCCTGGCGGATCTGCGGCCACTCGCCGTCGAGCATCGAGAACCAGGCCGTGTCGCGATTGCGGCCCTTGACGATCACCGCCTGGCGAAACAGCCCCTCGTAGGTGAAGCCCAGGCGCTCGGCCGCATTCCGCGAAGGGGCGTTGAGGGCGTTGCACTTCCACTCGTAGCGGCGATAGCCGAGGTCGAAGACGTAGCCGGCCATGAGCCGCATCGCCTCGGTGGCGCCGGGCCTGCGCTGGAGCGCCGGGGTGTACAGGATGTTGCCGACCTCGATCACCCGGTTCACCCGGTCGATCCGCATCAGGGAGGCATGGCCGATCGCCCGGCCCGTGCGGGCGTCGAGGATGGCGTAGAACAGCGGATCGGCCGAGGCTTCGCAGGCGGCCAGATAGGCCTGGAAGCTCTCGCGGTCGTCGAACGGGCCGGCCGCCATGTACTGCCACAGGGCCTCCCGGCCGGACCCGACCGCGCCCTCGGCGAGGGCGGCGCCATGCGCCTGCGCGTCGAGGGGGACGACCGTGACGTGGCGCCCCTCCAGGCGCACCCGCTCCGGCGCGGGGGCCGGGGCGGTGACGGCGACGGGCCGGCCGATCGGCAGGCCGGTGACGGGATCGCGGTCAGGGTTCATGCGCCGCCCCGCTCCTTCGGGTCTCGCGTCTTGAGATCCTGGCGGAAGAAGCCGTTGATCTCCGAAAAACTCACCGAGCCGTCGAAGCCGCCGAAGCTGCCCTCGTCGTGGATGCGCCGGGCGGCGCGGATGAAGCCGGTCCAGGCCGCCCGCGCCAGCGACGAGCCGACGCTGATCCGGCGCACGCCCAGGCCCTCAAGATCGGCGACCTTGAGGCCCGGATTGGTGCTCATCAGGATGTTGACCGGCACCGGCGCCAGCGCCTCCACCAGGGTGCGGATCTCCTCGCGCCGCTTCGGGCCGGGCGCGTAGACGACATCCGCCCCGGCCTCCGCATAGGCCTGAAGCCGGCGGATCGCCTCGGGCAGCGGCTCGGCATGGCCGGTGAGGTAGCATTCGGCCCGGCCGGTCAGCATCACGTCGGCACCGGAGGCGTCGATCGCCGCCCGGGCGGCGCGGATGCGCTCGGCGCCCTCCTGGATGTCGTAGAGCGGCCGGTCGGGATCCCCGGTGGCGTCCTCGATCGACAGGCCGGCGACACCGGTCGCGACGCAGGCCGCGACGTTGCGGGCGACGCCTTCGGGATCATGCGCGTAGCCGGACTCGAAATCGGCGTTCACCGGAAGGTCGGTGGCGGCGACGATCTCGGCGATGTGGGCCAGCATCGCGTCGAGCGGCACCGCCCAGTCGGTGTCCGGCAGGGCGCGGGTGAAGGCGAAGCCGGAGCTGGTGGTGGCGAGCGCCGGAAATCCCATCGCCGCGAGGTAGCGAGAGGTGCCGATGTCCCAGGGGTTCGGCATCACGAAGCAGCCGCCCTCGTGGAGCCGCCGGAAGGCGGCGCGGCGCGCGGCGGGGTCGGTCATCGGGGTCGTCTCGCAGGAATCGGGGCGCCAGACTTTCATAGGGCGCGGCCCGCTGTAAACCGGTCACCGCCGCGCTTCCGTTTCTCTCACGACGCGCCCGCCGCGCCGGCGCATCCGAGAGGGGTGACGAACGGCCACCGGGCGCATCGGACCGTCAGGCGGCGCGCACCGAGGCGATGAAGGCCGCGACCTCACTCCCGAGACGATCGGACTGGTGCGCCAGGGCGGAGGCCGAGGCCAGGACCTCGGCGGCGGCGGCGCCGGCCCGCTCCGAGTCCTGCGCGACGCCCGAGATGGTGCGCGTCACCTCGCCGGTGCCGGTCGAGGCCTGCGCCACGTTGCGGGCGATTTCCTGCATCGCCTCGCCCTGCTGCGCGACGGCGGTATCGATCGCGGCGGCGCCCCCGTCGATCTCCCGGATGCGGGCCGTGACCGTCCCGATCGCCGCGACGGCGCGGGCCGTCGCGGCCTGGATCTGCGCGATCTGGCCGCCGACCTGCTCCGTCGCCCGGGCGGTCTGGCCAGCGAGTTCCTTGACCTCGGCGGCGACGACCGC
>JAEWKL010000359.1 GCA_023386115.1 Pseudomonadota bacterium | reverse complement strand
GGGTTGCGGTGCGGGAACGAGGACCTGCGCCGGCGTGGGGCCGGCCGGCTCCCGGCTCGCTCCGGCGGGCGCGACGGGGGGAGCCGCGGAGAGAGGAGCCGCGATCACGGGCTGCAATCCCGCGCCGGCCGGCCGATCAGGCGATGCGCGCATCGGCCGCCCGCACCGCTTCGCCTTGCTGCGCCTCTCGCCTCTCCTCTTGCCGCTCCCCGTGCGGCTCCCCTTGCCGCGCCGCCTCGTCGGGCACGAAGACGACCTCGCCCGAGAGCGGCTCGATCAGGATCATGTGGTCGTGCAGGCCGGTCACGCCCGGCACGGTTTCCACCGCGACATGCACGGCGCTGCGCTCCCGCTCGTCGGTGATGGCCCCTGCGAGGTCGACGACGCCGTCGCGGACCGCAACGGCGATCTGCGCCGCGGGGATGCACGGCACGCGCACGAACTCGGCCAGGATGTCGCGGTGGATGGCCGAGTCGCTGCGGGGCGTGGCGGGACCGGACGCTCGCATCGCCTCGGCGAGCGCCCGCACGACGTCGGCGCGGGCGACGACGCCGATCATCCGGCCTGCGCTCATCACCGGCAGGCGCTTGACGCCGTGGCGCTCCATCAGAGCGACGATCTCGCCGAGGGAGGCCCCCTCGCCGACCGTCACCACCTCCCGGGTCATGACCTCGTCGACCCGCCTCCCGTAGGCGCGGGCGTACTCGATCGACAATCGCCCCGGGCTGAGCAGGTATTGCAGCCAGCGCGGGCGCTCGCGCTCGGTGCCGAGTTCGCCCCGGCGCAGCAGGTCGCCTTCGCTCAGAATGCCGACGAGTCGCCCCTCCCGGTCGGTGACCGGCAGCGCGCTGATGCGTCGATCCAGCATGACGTCGATGGCCTGGGCGACGGACGCGTCGGCGGGGATGCCGACCACCTGCCGCGACATGATCTCTCGGGCGAGTGCCTGGTTGCGCATGCGGGGTCCTCCGACACGGTCGGTTTCAGGAGACGAGGCGCGGAGCGGACGGCCCGCGGGAGGCGGGTCGCGCCCTTGCCCTTATCCGGCCCCGTCCCCGGCATGCCCCTTTCGCCGCCAGCATAGGCGCGCGGATGGGCCTCGACTTGATCCAGCGCAACCACCGCCCGGCGCAGGCGCATAGGCTGCTCGTCCGAGGCGAACGGGCCTGTGCGCGCAGGCCCGGCCGGACACGTCAGGCTGGAGGTAGGCATGCGCAAACCCGTCTTTCAGGATCGCGCCGATGCCGGCCAAGCCCTCGTGGCACGGCTGTCGGCCTACGCGGCGGACCCGGACGTGACCGTCCTGGCGCTGCCGCGCGGCGGCGTCCCGGTCGCGGCCGAGGTCGCCCGCGCGCTCCGTGCGCCCCTCGACGTGTTCGTGGTGCGCAAGCTCGGCGTGCCCGGCAACGAGGAGCTCGCCATGGGGGCGATCGCGAGCGGCGGCATCCGCCCGCTCAACGCCGACCTGGTCGACGCGCTGCGGATCCCGCCCTGCGCGATCGATGCCGTCGCGGCCCGCGAGCAGCGCGAATCAAAAGAGCGCGAGCGCCACTGCCGGGGCGGGCGGCCGCCGGCCGACGGGCGGGGCCGGCCGGCGCACCTCGTCGTCGCGGTGCCGACGGTCTCGCGCGAGACGCTGTCGCGGCTCAAGCGCGAGGCCGACGCCGTCGTCTGCATCCGCCCGGCGATCGAGCGGGCCGTCTTGATCCTCGGGGGCGGCACGGCCCTCGCGCCCTGGCTGTTCGGGTTCGCGGCGAACGACGCCGCCACCTGGGCGCATGGCGTTATCGCGGCGGTGGCCGCGGTGGCCGCCGCGACGCGTCTCCGGTTCGCGAGGGCATCATGACCATTCGACCTCCCTCCCCCCCGGCAGCCCTCCTCGCCGCCATGCTCACCGCCGGCACCTGCCTCCCCGCCGCCGGGGCGGATGCAGGCCGCGGCCGGATCCTCGCCGTGCAGCTCTGCAGCCGGTGCCATGTGATCGGCCGCGAGCAGACGGCCGGGGGATTCGTCGGCCCGTCCTTCGTCGGCATCGCGGCCATGCCCTCGACGACCGGCCTGGCCCTCAGCGTCTTCTTGCAGAACCATCACCAGCGAATGCCGAGCCTGCGGCTGGAGCGGGACGAGCGCGACGCGATCATCGACTACATCCTCAGCCTCAAGGCGGGCCAACCGGCGACGCGTTGAGGTCGCGGCGGTCCTCAGGGCGCGCCGTCGCCTCGCGCAGGGCCGCGCGCGCACCAAGCGAGTGCGGCCGGAGCGGCCACGGCCAGGGTCGACAGGCGCGGCTGGCCGTCCCCACCACCAACTTCGCTTGCCGGACGTGCGGATCCCGGGTGATCGCCGCCTCGACGGCCTCGGGCGAGACCTTCTCGCCGTTCGACAGGACGATGAGCTCCGTGATCCGGCCGATGACGACGAGGCACCCGTCGGGCAACTCGCGGAGGTCGCGGGCTGGCGTCAGTCGACGCGCATCACGCCGCGCGCCGCCATGGCTCAGGCCTGCGTGCCGGGTGCGGGTGGCGTGCCGGCGCCGAGGTCCGGCTCTCCGCACTGCGCCAGGATGACTCCGCGCACCGCGTCGCGCAGGCGGATCGCTGCCGGGAAGTCGGTGCCGTCCGGGGCGACCGGCGCGCCGATGGCGACGCGGATCGTTCCGCGCCGGGGAAACCACTGGTCGGCGCGCAACCGCGAGCCCGTGCTGGCGATCGCGACCGGCACGACGGGCGCGTTCGCCCGGCAAGCCACCGTGAAGGGGCCAAGATGGAAGCCGCAAAGGCCCGGCGCGCGGGTGAAGGTGCCCTCGGGAAACGCCACGAGCTGTTCGCCCGCCCTGATCCGGTCGAGCAGCGGGCGCAGGTCGGCGACGCCCTCGTCCGACCCGCGATGGACGAAGGCCGGGGTGCCGGGCAGGATCGCGGCGAGGACCGCCGCCTCAAGGTAGCTCGCGCGGTTCGCGACGATGAGCGCCCCGGGGGGCGGCGGGCTGCCCTCGACGCCGAGCGGCATCCCGGAGAGCCGAAAGAACGTCCGCAACGTGGAGCGCAGGGCGGCGTGGCGCGCGGCCCGGCCCGGCAGGACGAGCACGAGCGGCCACAGGACGGCGC
>JAEWKL010000231.1 GCA_023386115.1 Pseudomonadota bacterium | reverse complement strand
GCCCAGGCCGGCGGTCCCGACGGCGCGGCGGCCGACACCGCCCTGGAGGCGATCGCCGCAGCCCTCGCGGCTGCCTGAAGGGACTTAAGCCGAGGAGACTTACGCTGAGGAGACTCGGAGCCGCGCGGGCAGTCTGTGGCCGACATCGAAGCGTCACGCATGATGCTTTACAGCCACAGGCCAAGTCTGCGCGCGGCGCAGATGACGGCAGTGTGGCCGGGCAACATGGCTCGGCCGCTTCCATATCCGCCTCGTTCGCGGGCTCTCTGCCGACCTGATCGCAAATATTGCCGCGGGAGTCCCGCAATCGCACCTAACCGAGTGGGATCCGCCTCCCATCGAGCCAGCCGGGACGAAGGTTCGCCTCTTGCTGCTCGTCTGGACCGATCATTCGCCGATCTTGCTCATCTCGCACCGGCGAAGTAGAGCCTGTGGGACTGCGCTCCTGGCATCGCCGGCCGACGCGGTTGTGTCATGATCGCAGGGCATGGGCCCGGCATTTGTCAGGTCTCGCGATTTCGGAAGGTGGGCAGGCATGCAGGTCATCGATCAGGCGATCCCGGCGGTGAAGCTCGTGATTCCGAAGCGGCACGGCGATGCGCGCGGCTGGTTCTCGGAGACCTACCGGGCCGACATCCTGGCCGCCCACGGCGTCGAGGACCACTTCATCCAGGACAACCAGTCCTTCTCGGAGCAACAAGGCACCGTCCGCGGCCTGCACTTCCAGCGCCATCCCTTCGCCCAAGCCAAGCTGATCCGGGTTCTCTCCGGCGCGATCCTCGACGTCGCGGTGGACCTGCGCCGGGACCAGCCCACCTACGGCCAGCACGTCGCCGCCCGCCTCGATGCCGCGAACGGCCACCAGCTCTACATCCCGGTCGGCTTCGGCCACGGCTTCTGCACCCTCGAGCGGGACACGATGGTGGCCTACAAGGTCGCCGGCGGCGTCTACAGCCCCCAGCATGACGGCAACCTGCTCTGGAACGATCCCACGCTCGGCATCGACTGGCCGGTGAGCGAGGCCGAGGCCCAGCTCTCGGCCAAGGACAAGGTCGCGCCCCGCTTCGCAGACCTCCCGCCGCTGTTCTGACGCCGCCGCAGGCAACACCCATTCTTCGGAGATCACCCACCCCATGCGCATCCTCGTCACGGGCGGCTGCGGCTTCATCGGCTCGGCCCTGGTCCTGCACCTCGTCCAAGATCTCGGCCACGAGGTCCTCACGCTCGACGCGCTGACCTACGCGGCGAATCCGATCTCGCTGATGCCGCTCAAGGGCAACACCCGGCATCGCTTCGCCGAAGCCGACATCTGCGACCACGGGACGGTGTCCGGCCTCTTCGCCGAGTTCCGGCCGCAAGCCGTGATGCACCTCGCTGCCGAGAGCCACGTCGACCGTTCGATCACTGGGCCGGGCGCCTTCATCCGCACCAACGTGGTCGGCACCCAGGTGATGCTGGAGGCGGCCCGCGCCTACTACAACACCCTCGAGGGTGCGGAGCGCGACGCCTTCCGCTTCCTCCACGTCTCGACCGACGAGGTCTACGGCTCGCTGCCCCCGGGCGGCTTCTTCACCGAGGACAGCCGCTACGACCCGCGCTCGCCCTACTCGGCCTCGAAGGCGGCCTCCGACCACCTGGCGCGGGCCTGGCACGAGACCTACGGCCTGCCGGTGCTGGTGACCAACTGCTCGAACAACTACGGGCCTCGGCACTTCCCCGAGAAGCTGATCCCGCTGATGATCCTCAACGCGCTGGAGGGCAGGAACCTGCCGGTCTACGGTGACGGCCAGAACGAGCGCGACTGGATCCACGTCGAGGACCATGCCCGCGGCCTCGTCGCGGTGCTCGAGAGGGGCCGGATCGGCGAGACCTACCTGCTCGGCGGCCGCTCGGTGCGCAACAACCTCGACGTGGTGAGGACGCTCTGCGCGATCTTCGACCGGCTGCGGCCCGAGGCGGGCCCGCACGAGCGCCTGATCCAGTTCGTGACCGATCGTCCCGGCCACGACCGGCGCTACGCCATCGATCCGAGCAAGGCCGAAGCCGAAGTGGGCTACAAGCCCACCCGCACCTTCGAGCAGGCGCTCGAGGACACCGTGCGCTGGTACCTGGACAACGAGTCCTGGTGGCGTCCGATCCGCGAGGGCCGCTATTCCGGCGAGCGTCTCGGCCTGACGGCGGAGTGAGGCGACCATGACGCGGGAAATCCTGGTCCTCGGCGGTGGCGGACAGGTCGGCACCGAATTGCAGCGGCAATCCTGGGGCGAGGACGTGGTCATCCACGCCCCGACCCGGGACGCCCTCGACATCACCGACGAGGCCGCGGTCGCCCGCGCCGTTGCCGCGCGTCCCTTCGCGGCGGTGATCAACACCGCCGCCTACACGGCGGTCGACAAGGCCGAGAGCGACGTGGCCGCCGCCTGGCGGCTCAACGCGCTTGCCCCGGCTTATCTCGCGGCGGAGACCGCGAAGTCCGGCATCCCGCTCGTCCACGTCTCGACCGACTACGTGTTCGACGGGTCGGGCACAGGCGCCTACGCCACCGACGCCCCGGTGCGGCCGGTGAGTGTCTACGGTGCCAGCAAGGCGGCCGGCGAGATGGCGGTGCGCACCGGCAATCCGCGCCACGCCGTGGTGCGCACGGCCTGGGTGGTGAGCCCGCACCGGGCGAACTTCGTCAAGACGATGCTGCGGCTCGGGGCCGAGCGCGACAAGCTGACGGTGGTCGACGACCAGCGCGGCTGCCCGACCTCCGCGGGCGACCTCGCGGCGGCCCTGGTCGCCATCGCGCTGCGCTTCGCCGAGGATCGGGGGGCGCCCGCCGGCACCTATCACTGCGTCAATGCCGGAGCGACGACCTGGTACGACTTCGCGCGGGCCATCATGGCGGGCGCGGCGGCCCGCGGCGCCCGCTCGGTGCCGGTCGAGCCGATCCCGAGCACGGCCTTCAAGACCCCGGTCACCCGGCCGGCCAATTCCGAGCTCTCGACCGAGACATTGACCTCTACCTTCGGCCTCGCGCCCCGCCCGTGGCAGGACGCCCTCGACGACATCCTGGACCAGCTGATCGGTCCCGCTGCCAAACAAGCCTGAGGAGTATCAGATCATGAAGGGCATCGTGCTCGCCGGCGGATCCGGCACGCGGCTGCACCCGGCGACGCTGGCGATCAACAAGCAGCTGCTGCCGGTCTACGACAAGCCGATGATCTATTACCCGGTCTCGGTGCTGATGCTGGCCGGCATTCGCGATATCCTGCTGATCTCGTCGCCGGAGCACATCGACAACTACAAGCGCCTGTTCGGCACCGGCGAGCAGTTCGGCATCAATATCTCTTACGCGTTGCAGCCGAAGCCCGAGGGCCTGGCCCAGGCCTTCATCATCGGCCGCGAGTTCGTCGGCGACGACTCGGTCGCGCTGGTGCTCGGCGACAACCTGTTCTTCGGCGCCGGCATGCGCCAGCTCCTGGCCAAGGCCCGTGCGCGCGAGACCGGCGCCACGGTCTTCGCCTATCACGTCGACCACCCGGAGGCCTACGGCGTCGTCACCCTCGACAAGCAGGGCCGCGCCACCAAGCTCGTCGAGAAGCCGAAGGACCCGGAATCGCCCTGGGCGGTGACCGGCCTCTACTTCTACGACAACCAGGTGCTCGACATCGCCGAGGCGGTGAAGCCCTCGCCCCGTGGCGAGCTCGAGATCACCGACGTCAACCAGGCCTATCTCGACCGCGGCCAGCTCCACGTCGAGTGCATGTCCCGCGGCTATGCCTGGCTCGATACGGGCACCCACGACAACCTCCTGGAAGCCGGCGAGTTCGTCCGCGTCATCCAGCACCGCCAGGGCATGCAGGTCGCCTGCCTGGAGGAGATCGCCTACACGCAAGGGTTCATCACCCGCGAGCAGGTGGTGGCCCGCGGCCAGCTCTTCGCCAAGACCAATTACGGCCAGAGCCTGCTGCGCCTCGCCCGCGAGGAGGAGCCGGGTCAAGGCCTGCTCTGACCGCGCCCGGTTCGGTCCGCGGTCCTTGAATCGAGGGCCGCGCCACCCCCGGGAGGGGAGGCGCGGCCCTTCGCGTGTCCGCTCCGCCCCGCCCGAAAAGACCGAGTTTTCGCCGCGCCCCGGCGCGTGCTAAGGCCGCTTCACGGCCAAGTCTGGTCCGGGGCAAGTGCCGGACCAGGAGCCTCCCGGCGGGCGCGCGACTCTTCTTCAGGAATGGGCGACAGCATGAAGGACATCCTCGATCGGCTCGACCAGCGGCGCGTGCAGGCGCGGGTCGGCGGCGGCGAGAGCCGGGTGGCGGCGCAGCACAAGCGCGGCAAGCTCACGGCGCGCGAGCGCATCGAGCTCCTCCTCGACTCCGGGTCGTTCGAGGAATTCGACATGTTCGTGCAGCACCGCTCGATCGATTTCGGGATGGAGAAGCAGAAGATCCCGGGCGACGGCGTCATCACCGGCTGGGGCACCATCAACGGCCGCGCCGTCTTCGTGTTCTCCAAGGACTTCACGGTCTTCGGCGGCTCGCTCTCCGAGGCGCACGCCCAGAAGATCATCAAGGTCCAGGACATGGCGCTCAAGATGCGCGCCCCGATCATCGGCCTGTTCGATGCCGGCGGCGCCCGCATCCAGGAGGGCGTCGCGGCGCTCGGCGGCTACGGCGAGGTGTTCAAGCGCAACGTCACGGCGTCCGGCGTGATCCCGCAGATCTCGGTCATCATGGGACCCTGCGCCGGCGGCGACGTCTACTCGCCGGCAATGACCGACTTCATCTTCATGGTGCGCGACACGAGCTACATGTTCGTGACCGGACCGGACGTGGTCAAGACCGTCACCAACGAGGTGGTGACGGCGGAGGAACTCGGCGGCGCCAAGGTCCACACCTCGAAATCCTCGATCGCCGACGGCTCCTACGAGAACGACGTCGAGGCGCTGTTGCAGATCCGGCGCCTGATGGACTTCCTGCCGGCCAACAACCAGGCCGGCGTGCCGGAGCTCGAGAGCTTCGACGATCCCTCGCGCCTCGACCGAAGCCTCGACACCCTGATCCCCGACAACCCGAACAAGCCCTACGACATGGGCGAGCTGATCCGGCGGGTGGTCGACGAGGGTGACTTCTTCGAGATCCAGGCGGCGTATGCCCGCAACATCATCACGGGCTTCGGCCGCATCGAGGGCCGCACGGTCGGCTTCGTCGCCAACCAGCCGATGGTGCTGGCCGGAGTCCTCGACTCGGACGCCTCGCGCAAGGCGGCCCGCTTCGTGCGCTTCTGCGACGCGTTCTCGATCCCGATCGTCACCTTCGTCGACGTGCCGGGCTTCCTGCCGGGCACCGCGCAGGAATATGGCGGCCTGATCAAGCACGGCGCCAAGCTGCTCTTCGCCTACAGCCAGGCGACGGTGCCGCTCGTCACGGTCATCACCCGCAAGGCCTTCGGCGGCGCCTACGACGTGATGGCGTCGAAACACGTCGGCGGCGACGTGAACTACGCCTGGCCGACCGCCCAGATCGCCGTGATGGGCGCCAAGGGCGCGGTGGAGATCATCTTCCGCCAGGACCTCGGCGATCCGGACAAGATCGCGGCCCGCACGGCCGAGTACGAGGAGCGCTTCATGTCGCCCTTCGTGGCGGCGGAGCGCGGCTACATCGACGAGGTGATCATGCCGCATTCGACGCGGCGGCGCATCGCCCGGACGCTCGCCATGCTGCGCACCAAGGAGAGCGAGCAGCCCTGGAAGAAGCACGACAACATCCCGCTCTGACACGGCGGGGACAATGACAGGGACGGCGAAGCCCGGCTTCGCCGTCCTGATGCCTTGCCCGCTCCGGCCTCAGCCGGCCTTCAGGAACTTCTCGACGCTGCCCGTGAGGCCGCCGGAATGGCCGGCGAGGCTCTCCGACACCATCCGGACGGTCTCGGCGATCTGGCCGGTGGCGCTCGCCGCATTCGAGACCGCCACGATGTTGGTCGAGACCTCCTGCGTCGAGGCCGCCTGCTGCTCGACGGCGCTGGCGATGGCGAGCGTCAGCCGCGACAGCTCCGCGACGGCCGAGTTGATGGTGGCGATCGCCGCCACCGCCTCGCTGGTCGCGCCCTGGATGTCGCCGATGCGCTGGGTAATCTCGCCGGTGGCCTTGGCGGTCTGGCCGGCGAGTTCCTTGACTTCCGCCGCGACCACCGCGAAGCCGCGGCCCGCCGCCCCGGCGCGGGCCGCCTCGATCGTGGCGTTGAGAGCGAGCAGGTTCGTCTGGTCGGCGATGGTCGAGATCATGCCGACGACCGAATCGACCTCGCGGGCCTTGTTCGAGAGGCTGCGCACCGTGGCGTCGGTCGCTTCGGCCTGGGCGGCGATCTGCTGGGCCCGCTCCGACACTCGCCCGACCTGGCCGGCGATCTCCTGGATCGAGGCCGTCATCTCCTCGGACCCCGCCGCGACCGTGGCGGCCCGCTCGCGGGCCTCATCGGCCGAGTGGCCGAGACCGGCGGCGGAGCGCTGCATCTCCTCGACGGCCGCGCCCATGGCGTTGACCACCTGCGACACGTCGGAGGCCATGTTCACCTGCGCGGTCACCACCGCCCAGGTCAGCATCGGCCCGAGATAGGTACCGTCCGGCCCCATGATCGCCGAGACCTGGAGGTCGAGCGTCTCCGGACCGAGCTTGATCTTGGTCCGATGCGGCAGCCGGCTCGCATCGGCCAGCATCCGGCGCTGATGCGAGGGGTTCTTGTGGAAGACGTCGATCGAGGTGCCGACCATCAGGTCCGTCGAGACCGGCAGGTACTGCGCCAGCGGGCCGAGGGTGCGGCGCGACGCGCCGTTCATGTAGTCGATGCGGAACTCGTTGTGCGGATCGGCGGTCATCACCGCGACCGGCATCCCCTCGATCATCGTCAAGAGTCGGCTGATCTCGTTCTTCTTCTTGGTGATGTCGGCCGCGAGCTTCACCACCTTGACGGGCTTGCCCGAGGCGTCGAGGACCGGGTTGTAGGTCGCCTCAAGCCAGATGCGCTTGCGATTCTTGCCGAAGCGCAGGAATTCGCCGGCGAAGAACTGGCCGGTGCGCAGCTTCCCCCAGAACTCGGCGTAGTCCGGCGCGGCGGCGGTCTCCGGGTCGACGAACATCCGGTGATGCTGGCCGACAATCTCGTCGAGCCGGTAGTCGAGAAGATTCAGGAAGTTGGCGTTGGCCTTGATAACCTTGCCGTCGAGATCGAACTCAATGATGGCAAGGGATTTGTCGAAGGCAGCCAACGTTGCGTGCGACAAACTCTCCCGCTGCTTCCGAAACATGCCCCGCCATCCCCTGAGATCGATAATCGTTCAAACCGTGGGTCAGAACGCTTAAATTTGACTTAAAATAATAACTTACTTAAATTCCTAACGCAGGGGCGTGGCGGCCGGGAGATCGCCGCGCGACGGGGCTGCGACGGTGGCAACGCTCGGGCATTCCAGGAAAGTCCCCGGGGGACCGGACCGTGGCGCTGGGGCAGGGGGCTCGGCGTAGCGACCCGGCCATGCTGGCAATTAACCGTAACGTCGCGTGCGCACCGTTCCTCGGCCGATGCGCACGCGCGGACCCGACATAGTACACGTCCGCGCGGTGATCGGCCGCCTCGACCGGCGGGCGGGGGGGGGGGGAGCGCGCCCCCGGGCCCGTCCGTGGCGGGTCAGACCGCGGCCAGGCCCTGCTCGCGGATCCAGGCCTGGGTGCGATCCAGCGCGGTGCCGAGGCGGTCGAACAGGGTGTCGATCTCGTCCGGGCGGATCACCAGCGGCGGGCAGACCGCGACGCGGTCGCCGGTGAGAAAGCGGACGATCAGGCCCTCTTCCTGCGCGAAGGCCACGCAGCGGGCGGCGACGCCCGCCTTCGGGTCGTACTGGCGCTTCGTCGCCTTGTCGGCGACGATCTCGAGGCCGCCGATCAGGCCGAGCCCCTTCGCCTCGCCGACGAGCGGGTGCTCCTCCAGGGCCGACAGGCGGCGCTGGAAGTGCGGCGCCTTCTCGGCGGCACCCTCGATGATCTTGTCGCGCCGGTAGATCTCGATGGTCTTCAAGGCCACCGCGCTCGCCACCGGGTGGCCCGAATAGGTGGTGCCGTGCCCGAAGGTGCCGATCTTGCGGCTCTGGTCCTGCATCGCCTGGTAGAGCGGCTCGTCGACGGTGACGCCGCCGAGCGGCATGTAGGCCGAGGTGAGCGCCTTGGCGAAGGACAGGCTGTGGGGCTTCATGCCGACCGTCTCGGTGCCGAACCAGGTGCCGAGCCGGCCGAAGCCGCAGATCACCTCGTCGGCGATCAGGCGCACGTCGTAGCGGGCGAGCACCGGCTCGATCGCCGCGAAATAGCCCTTGGGCGGCACGATGGCGCCGCCCGCGCCCATGACCGGCTCGGCGATGAAGGCCGCCACCGTCTCCGGCCCCTCGCGCAGGATCATCTCCTCGAGCTCGGCGGCCAGCCGCGCCGAATAGGCCTCCTCGCTCTCGCCGGGTTCGGCGCCGCGATAATGGTGCGGGCAGGCGGCGTGCAGGAAGCCCGGCAGCGGCAGGTCCCAGTCGGCGTGGTTGGCGGTGAGGCCGGTGAGCGACGCCGACGCCACCGTGACGCCGTGATAGCCCTTGTGCCGGCCGATGATCTTCTTCTTCTGCGGCCGGCCCAGCGCATTGTTGAGATACCAGGTCAGCTTGACCTGGGTGTCGTTGGCCTCCGAGCCCGAGGAGGTGAAGAACACCTTCGAGACCGGGATCGGCGCCAGCTCCTTCAGGGTCTCGGCGAGCTCGATCGCCGGATCGTGGCTGCGGCCGGAGAAGAGATGGGTGAAGGGCAGCCGCGCCATCTGCTCGCGCGCGGCCTCGACCAGCTCCTCGTTGGAATAGCCGAGCGCCGTGCACCACAGGCCCGCCATGCCCTCGAGGTAGGGCCGTCCGTCGGTGTCGTAGACCCAGACGCCGTGGCCGCGTTCCAGCACCAGCGGCCCGGTCTGCCGGAAGGCCGCCAGGTTGGTGTAGGGGTGGATCAGGGTTTCGACGTCGCGGGTGGCGAGGTTCGAGAGCATCGTCGCGATCGCTTTCTCAAGGGGGGCTCGGAATGAGCCCAGCACTGTCTCTGGGACGGGACTCGGAGGGAGCCCCGGCCGGCGGAGCAGAATTCGCTTGCGCCGTCACACTAGCGGCGCGATGCCGACGCACAACCCGGGCCGTCCTCGCGGCAGCCCCGCACATTCCTGGTCAGACCGACGCGCATGCTCGACCCCGCCGAACTCGTCTCGACGCCCGCGCCCGGCCGGGCCTGCGGCGCCTGTACCCTGTGCTGCAAGGTCTACGACGTGCCTGCGGTCGAGAGCGTGGCCGGGGAATGGTGCCGCCATGCCAAGCCCGGCCGCGGCTGCGGCATCCACGAGACCCGGCCCGGCCATTGCCGCGCCTTCCACTGCCTCTGGATGACCGAAGGCTGGCTCGGCCCGGAATGGAAGCCCGACAAGGCCAAGATGGTGCTGAGCCTCGACCCGACGACGCGCTTCCTGCACGTCCAGGTCGATCCGAGCCAGCCCTCGGTCTGGCGGCGTGAGCCGTATTACGGCCAGCTCAAGCGCTGGGCGGTCGCCTCGCTGCCGCAGCGCCGGCACGTGCTGGTCTTCGTCAACCGCAGCGCCACCGTGGTGCTGCCGGACCGGGACGAGCCCCTCGGCGTCTTCCTGCCCGGTGATCGGCTGATCGCCCGCGAGCGGATGACGCCGAACGGCGTCGTTCTCGAGGTGGAGAAGCGGACGGTGGTGTGAGGCGCCGGGACGGCGCGCAACGGCCATCCGGCTCGCGGTGATCGCGGACGAGGAGGAGGCCGGCGCGGGCCCAGGTGGCGGGGCCGATCCGCTCGTTCAGCCGATCCGTTCGGAGGCGCGCCTAATCCGTCGCGGCCGAGAACCGGTACGTGATGATGTTCCGGTACGTCGCCCCCGGGTCGAGCCGTGCCGTCCCGAACGACGGCTGGTTCGGGGTGTCGGGAAAGACCTGCGGCTCCAGCGCCAGCGCGTCCGATTGCCGGTAGGACAATCCGGATTTCCCCACCGCCGTCGCGTCGAGGAAGTTGCCGGCGTAGACTTGCACGCCGGGCTGGTTGCTCGCGACCTCCATCACCCGGCCCGAGACCGGGTCCTCGACGCGGGCGACGAGATGGGCGTCGCGGGTCGGGGCCGCCGTCACCACGAAATTGTGGTCGTAGCCGCGCCCGCGCCGGATCTGCGGATCGCGCCCGTCGCGAATGCGCGCGCCGATCGGGGTGGGGGTCCGGAAGTCGAACGGCGTGCCGGCGACCGGGGCGATCTCGCCGGTCGGGATCAGGGTGGCGTCGACCGGTGTGTAGTGCTCGGCCGGGATCGCCAGGACGTGGTCGAGGATCGTCCGGCCGGAGCCCTCGCCCGCGAGGGTGAAGAAGCTGTGGTTGGTCAGGTTGACGATGGTCGGCTTGTCCGTCGTCGCCCGGTACTCGACCGCGAGGGTGCCGGAGGCGTCGAGCGCGTAGGTGACCTCCGCCGTCAGGGTGCCGGGATAGCCCTCCTCGCCGTCCGGGCTGACATAGCGCATCGTCACCGACGGGGTGGCGCCGTCCCTGATGTCGGTGATCGTCCAGAGCCTCTTGTCGAAGCCCTCGCGGCCGCCATGCAGCGCGTTCGGGCCGTCGTTGCGGGCGAGCGTGTATGCCGTGCCGTCGAGGGTGAAGCGGCCGGCGCGGATGTGGTTGGCGTAGCGCCCGACGCTGACCCCGAAATAGTTCGGCGCCGTCAGGTAGCCGTCGAGATCGTGATAGCCGAGGACGACGTCCGCCGTCGTGCCGGTGCGGTCCGGCACCTCAAGACCGCGCAGCAGCGCCCCCCAGGTGAGGATCCGGGCGGTGAGGCCGCCCTGGATGAGCGTCACCTCCTCGACATTGCGCCCGTCGGGCAGGGTCCCGAACGGGGCCCGCCTGACCTCCCCGGCTGCGGCCGGCGGGTCGCGAGGCGGCGCCGTGATCCCTGCACCCATCCGCGGTCCCTCCCTGTGCCTCGTCTCGATGCGCCGCCTCTCGCGGGCGGCCGATCCGGCGATTCTCCGCACCGGACGAGAGGGTCATACAAAGAGGACGCGCGTTGGCAATGCCCCAAGGACATTCGGCCCCAGAGGGCATTCAGCCGCCGTCGGCCCGGGCGGCGTCGCGCCAGGCCAGCACCACCCGCTCCAGCTCGGCCACGTCGCCCGGGGGCAGCCGGCCGAGGGTGCGGCCGACATAGCCCCGCTGGGCCGCGATGCCGGTGCGGGCGAGCGCCAGCCCGGCCTCGGTCAGGTGCAGGGCGTGGGAGCGCCGGTCGCCGGGGATCGGGCGGCGCTCGACCAATCCGGCCTCGACCAGCCGGTCGATCAGCCCCGAGACGTTGCCCTTGGTCACGTAGAGCCGCTCGGCGAGGTCCTGCTGGGTCAGGCCCTCGCGCTCGGACAGGGTCGAGAGCACGTCGAATTGCGGGATCGACAGCCCGACGGCCTTCAGCTCCGCCGCCACCGCGGCCGAGACGCGCCGGTGCAGGCGGAGGAAGCGGAACCAGACCCGCAGCGGGTCGGCCTCGGCCGGGGCGTCTGCCCCAGCCGCGGGGTGGGGGCGCGAGGATGCCGTCATCCCGATAGTTTACATCAGAACCATCCCGGTGCCACGCTCGGTCGCACCCGATCCACGACCGGATGCGCCTCAAGGTCCCGCTCCCCCGCCCGCTCTAGCCGCCCCCGCACCGCTGCCATAAGCTAACGATCGAAACCGCGGGCACGAATGCTCCGGCGACCGAGGGCCGCGCCGACGAGCGCGGCCCCCCGAGGAAGCGCAAGGGAAGGACGACACGCCATGCTCGGCCTGATGCAGGACTGGCCCCTGCTGATCCACCGCGTCATCGACTACGCCGCGCTCCAGCACGGCGCCCGCCCGGTGATCTCGCGCTCGGTCGAGGGGCCGATGCACCGCACCACCTACGCCGAGGTGCGGCAGCGGTCGTTGCGCCTGTCGAAGCGCCTCGCCGCCGACGGCATCCGCCTCGGCGACCGGGTCGCGACGCTCGCCTGGAATACCTGGCGCCACCTCGAAGCCTGGTACGGCATCACCGGCGTGGGAGCGATCTACCACACGGTCAATCCGCGCCTGTTCGAGGACCAGATCGCCTACATCATCAACCACGCCGAGGACCGGATCCTCCTCCTCGACCTGACCTTCGTGCCCCTGGTCGAGCGCCTGGCGGACAAGCTGCCGACGATCGAGCGCTACGTGATCCTCACCGACGGCGCCCACATGCCGCAGACACCCTTGCGCAACGCCGTCGCGTACGAGGACTGGCTCGCGGAGGCCGACGACGACTTCGCCTGGGCGACCTTCGAGGAGAACACCGCCGCCGGCCTCTGCTACACTTCGGGCACCACCGGCCTGCCGAAGGGCGTGCTCTACTCGCACCGCTCGAACGTGCTGCTGGCCCTGATGGTCAACAACCCGGCCTTCATCGCGCTCTCGCCCACCGACATGGCGATGCCGGTGGTGCCCCTGTTCCACGCCAATGCCTGGGGCTTCAGCTTCGCGGCGCCGATGTCCGGCGCCGGGCTGGTGATGCCGGGGCCGAAGCTCGACGGCGCCTCGGTGCACGCACTGCTCGAGGAGACCGGCGTCACCGTGACCGCGGCGGTGCCCACCGTCTGGCTCGGCCTGCTGCACTACCTCGACACGACGGGCCAGCGCCTGAGCCACCTGAAGCGCGTCGTGATCGGCGGCTCGGCCTGCCCGCGGGCGATGACCGAGCGCTTCGAGCGCGATTACGGCGTCACCGTCGACCATGCCTGGGGCATGACCGAGATGAGCCCGATCGGCTCCTACTGCTCGCTCAAGCCGGAAGTGGCCCATCTCGAGGGCGAGGCCCGCCTCGATCTCAAGATGAAGCAGGGCTACGCCCCCTTCGGCGTCGAGTTCCGGCTGACCGACGACGAGGGGCGCGACCTGCCCTGGGACGGCACGACCTTCGGGCGGCTGAAGGTCTCGGGGTTTGCGGTGGCGAAGGCCTATTACCGCAGCGACGAGCCGATCCTCGATGATCGCGGCTTCTTCGACACCGGCGACGTCGCCACCATCGATCCGAACGGCTACATGGCGATCACCGATCGCTCGAAGGACGTGATCAAGTCCGGCGGCGAGTGGATCTCCTCGATCGACCTCGAGAACCTGGCGGTCGGGCACCCGGACGTGGCGGAGGCCGCGGTGATCGGCGTGCAGCACCCGAAATGGGACGAGCGCCCGCTGCTCATCGTCGTGCCCAAGGAGGGCCGCACCCCCGACAAGGCCGACATCCTGGCCTTCATGGCGCCGCGCATCGCCAAGTGGTGGATGCCGGACGACGTCGTGGTGGTGCAGCAGATCCCCCATACTGCCACCGGCAAGATCCAGAAGACCGCCCTGCGCGACCAGTTCCGCGACTACCGGCTGCCCGGGGCGGCGTGAATCCGGGGGCGGGCGCCCGGAAGGCGCTCGCCTCCACCGGCGGGCGGGGCCGTCCGCCACGCCGTCGAACACTGCGGCGCGACCTTATCGCGCGTCCGCCCCACCATGACGGGCGCCGCCGCGCGCCCATCTCGACGGGGATGATACGGCGGCGAGAGGGTGGCGTGCGGGAGGATCTGACCGTCTACTACGATGGGGCCTGCCCGCTCTGCCGGACCGAGATCGGGCATTACCGGCGCTGTGCCGGGGCCGAGCGCCTGCGCTTCGTCGACCTCGCGACGATGGGAGACGAGGCGGCCTCGGGATCCGGGACCTTGGGACCAGCGACCTTGGGACCCGGGCTCGGCCGGGCCGCCGCACAGGCGCGGTTCCACGTCCGCGAGCCGGATGGGCGCCTCGTCTCCGGCGCGGCCGCCTTCGCGCGCCTCTGGCACCGTCTTCCGGCCTGGCGCTGGCTCGCTCGTCTCGTCGAGGTCCGGGTGTTCGGGCGTCGCCCCGTGCTGGCCCTGGCCGAGACGGCCTATCGCCTGTTCCTCCCGCTGCGACCGCGCCTGGCGCGCCTGCTGAGCCGTAGCGGCCTGCTTCGGACACCGGCGTGAGGCACGGATCCGGGCACCGCGCCGGCGGGGTGACGCCCGGGTGTCTCATCGAATGGTAGCGAGGTGTCGCATGAGCAGCGCGGTCGTCGTCGGGGCCTCGGGCGGGATCGGTCGCGCCCTCGTCGCGGCGCTCGCCGCGGGCGGGGCGCATGAGACGGTTTTCGCCCTGTCGCGCTCGCCCGCGCCGCAGCCCGGACCCGTGCGAACCGTGCCCGCCGACATCACCGAGGAGGACTCCATCGCGGCGGCGGCGCGCACCGTCGGGGAGGCCGGACCGGTCGATCTCGTCGTCGTCGCCAGCGGCATCCTGCACGGACCGGGCGTCTCCCCCGAGAAGGCGATCCGGACGCTCGATCCGGCGGCGATGGCGGCGGTGATGGCCGTCAACGCGATCGGCCCGGCGCTCGTGGCCAAGCACCTCCTGCCGCTGATGCCGCGCCGGGGTCGCCGCGTCTTCGCCGCCCTCTCGGCGCGGGTCGGCTCGATCGGCGACAACCGCTTAGGGGGATGGTACGCCTACCGGGCCTCGAAGGCGGCGCTGAACCAGATCCTGCGCACCCTCGCCGTCGAGACGGCGCGCACCCATCCGGAGCTGATCGTGGCGGGCCTCCATCCCGGCACCGTGCAGACGGCCCTGTCCCGGCCGTTCCGCCCGGATCCGGGCCCCGGCCTGTTCGCGCCGGAGGAGAGCGCGTCCCATCTCGTTCGGGTCCTGGACGGGCTGCAGATCGGGGATTCCGGCCGTGTCTTCGCCTGGGATGGGCAGCCGGTCCCGCCGTGAGGCGCGGGGCCGCGAGGCATCGCCGGACCCGTCGCGCAGGGTGCAGCCCGGGGCGCAACCAATGACGCGCCTTCGCGCTTGTCAGGGAGGAGTTCCCGATAGGACGGAGTGCACGATGCCGATGTGGAAGACCGTGGCCGAACTGGCCGCCGAGCGGAAGATCGACCTCAAGGCTGCGCAGACCCTGGCGGACGCCTCCAACTGCCCGAAAGTGTTCGGGCTGCACGGCACCGTCTACCTGATCTGATCGCCGCGGCGGCTCCGGCCCGCCCGGCCATGTCGAGGCCCATCAATCCGATCGCCCGATGGCGATCGTATTCGTCCGGTCGAGGCGCGATGCCGTCGCGATCGGCGCCCGGCCGATATTTGCAAACGTTTAATCCGAGCCGGCTACTGTGGGCGACGTTGTCATAGCGTATAGCGTCCCGGGATCATGACCATCGGCACGGCGAAATTCGGATCTCTCGAAGACAGCACCGCTCTCCTGCAGAGTCACGTCATGGCGATCTCCGAGGCGATCGCGCGGACGCGGCAGGAGATCGCCGAAATCCGGGAGGAGCAGGATGCCGGCCGCACCCGTGACGAGCTCAATGCCGTCGTGCGCGGCACCGAGCAGGCGACCGACACGATCCTGACGGCCTCGGAAGCGGTCGACGCCCTCGCGGGCGGGATCGCCCGGCGAGCCGGAAGCGACGACGGGACCCGGGACGATGCCCTGGCCATCCAGGCCCAGATGCAGACGATCTTCGAGGCCTGCAACTTCCAGGACCTGACCGGCCAGCGGATCGCGAAGGTCGTGCGGACCATCGTGCTCGTCGAGGAGCGGGTCGCCGAGATGATGCGCCTCTGGTCCGGCTCCGCCACGGCGGCGAAGCCGGCGCCGGAGCGGCGCCAGGGCGAGGATTCCCTCCTCAACGGCCCTGCGCTTCCCGGCGACGCCGCCGTGTCGCAGGACGCCGTCGACGCGATGTTCCCGTAACGGGCGTCGTTCGCGGGGAGCGCTGATCCGCGCGTGATGATCGGATGCCGGTGTCCCTGCTGCACCTCCGGCGATGCGGGATCATGGGGCGGGCGTGATCATGGGGCGGGCGTGATCCACTTCGTCGACAGACCGGCCTTCCATCCGGAAGTGCGGCCGCGGCCTTGATCGGTAGAGGACAGGATCTTGGCGCAGAGTGCGTCGAGATGGCGGCCTCGTCGATTGATCATGGCGGTCCCGCAGGCAGAAATGTTGCCATTTTCAGCCTTGCCCTTTGATGCTGCTCTGCGGCTCATCGGAGTGAGGTTGTGAGTGGGACGCAAATCAATGGTCGGGTCGAGCAGATTCCGTGATGTCCTCGGGCCGTGATGTCGTCTCCCGCCGGCCGTTGACAGAATGCGCGATCCGTCTCCTTGTCGATGCGGGCTCTCGGAGGAAAGCCGACCCGGGTGAGAGTCTGGCTTTGCCGGTCCAGCATTGTTGCGACAGGCACCGGGTCCGCGCCTTGGTGTCTCATGTCTTGCAATTTCTGGTTGAACATGCATTCTGAATACAGCTTCTATTGAAGGCATCTTCCTGCCATCTCTTTCATCTATATTTATCCAATAGGTCGATGTGATGAACTCTTGGGGAGCAGAAAACTCCGATCTTGCTTTTGATTATGATAATAAAATCGACACATATGAGAATTATCAGAAAATTTTAATCTTCAAAAAATGAACCGAATCCCGATCCGGTCGTTGATGCCGGCGACTGGAGATAAGACGGGGCTTCGGTAATGCTGTGGAACAGCCGAGCGATGCGCATTCTCATCGGTGCGCTACTGCTTGGGGCGGCCGCGCTCGCGGTTCTGCCGGCGCTGACCGGCTATACCAGCCTCGATGGGACGGTGAATGCCCGCTTCACCGTGATCGCTGCGCCGATCGAAGGCGTGGTCTCCGCCACGCCTCCGAAGGTCGGGACAGCCGTTTCGGAGGGCACCCAGCTCTTCCAGATCAGGAACGAGCGCATCGCCCGGACGGCGGAGGCGCAGCTGGAGGCCGATCTCGGTGCGACGCGCGAGCGCCTGCGCGCCCTCGAGGGGCAGATCGGCTCGCTCTCGGCCATCAAGAGCGATCTCGCCGCGCGGCTGAAGGAGTATCAGCAGGCCAGCATCACCAGCGTGCAGCAGGAGATCGTCATCCGCCAGCAGCGCATCACGGCGGCGCAGGCGCAGCAGGTCTCCGCGCAGGCGGACCTGGTCCGCAAGACGACGCTCGGCGCGACCGGCGTCGTGGCCGGCAGCTCCGTCGAGCAGGCACGTGCCGCCTCGGTGGCGGCCACCAGCGAGCAGGCGATCGCCAGGGCCGAGCTGGAGCGCCTGTCGCGGCAGCTGGAGGCGCTACGGAAGGGCACCTTCGTCGGCGAGGGCCGCAACGACGTGCCCTACTCGCAGCAGCGCCAGGACGAGGTGGCGATCCAGCTCGCCACCGTGCAGATGCAGGCCCGGGCCGAGCGCGCCCGCATCCAGCAGCTGGAACGCCAGATCGAGCTCGAGCATGAGCGCAACGACCGGCTGTCGACCGCCATCGTGCGGGTCCCCTTCGACGGCGTGATCTGGCGCAACAACGTGGTGGCGGGATCCAACATCGTCGTCGGCAACGAGCTGACCCGGCTCCTCGATTGCCGCGACCTGTTCGTCGACATCCTGGTCAACGAGATCGACTACGACGACATCCATCCCGGCGCGACCGCGGAGGTGCGCCTCTTGGGCAGCAGCCAGATCATCGCCGGCACCGTCCTGTCGGTGCGCGGGTCGAGCGCGGCGGTCGAGGAAATGGTGCTGGCGGCGGTCCAGCCGGAGAGCCGCGGCAAGAGCGCCCGCATCCGCGTCGCCCTCGCGCAAAACCCGATGCAGCGCGACTTCGCGAATTTCTGTCAGGTCGGCCGCTCGGTGCAGGTCCGGATTGCCCGCGCCACCCGCCGGCTGCAATTCCTGAACGGGGTGAAGAGCCTGTGGTTCAGTATCTCGTAGATCTCGCCCCGACCCTCTTCGTCCTGGCGTTCTTCTTCCTGTTCAGCCTGAACTGGCCGCGCAACGCCACCTGGGCACGGGCGATCACCTGCCTCGTCGTCTTGGCGGTGGCCTTGCGCTACCTCGCCTGGCGCTTCGTCGCGACGGTGCTGGCCTATCCCTATGACGGGAGCTTCGGCTTCTACTGGACGTGGTTCGTCTTCCTGGTGGAGCTCGGCGCCTTCGCGGACATCCTCCTGTTCCTGGTCGCGATGAGCCGCACCGTCGACCGCAGCGCCGAGGCCGACCGGCGCGAGCGCGAGTTCTTCGCCCGCGCCGCCGCCGACCTGCCGACGGTCGACGTGTTCATCCCGACCTACAACGAGCCGATCGACGTCCTGGAGCGCACCATCGTCGGCGCGCTCGCCCTCGACTACCCGCGGGACAAGCTCAAGGTCTACGTCCTCGACGACAAGCGGCGCGACTGGCTGAAGGAATATTGCGACCGCAAGGGCGCCATCCACGTCACGCGCCCGGACAATTCCCACGCCAAGGCCGGCAACATGAATAACGGCCTGACGGTCTCGTCGGGGGAGTTCGTCGCGATCTTCGACGCCGATTTCGTGCCCTACCGCAACTTCCTGCGCCGCACGGTGCCGTTCTTCGACGATCCGACGATCGGCATCGTCCAGACGCCGCAGCACTTCTTCAACAAGGATCCGGTCCAGTCCAACCTCAGCCTCGAGAAGGTGTGGCCGGACGAGCAGCGCCTGTTCTTCGACGAGATGGCGGCGAGCCGCGACGCCTGGGACGTCAGCTTCTGCTGCGGCTCCTGCTCGATCGCGCGGCGCTCGGCGCTCGACGAGATCGGCGGGTTCCCGCACGATTCGATCACCGAGGACCTGCTCACCACCCTGGCGCTCCTCAACCGGGGCTACAAGACCCGCTACCTCAACGAGCGGCTCTCGATGGGCCTCGCCGCCGAGAACCTGAAGGGCTACTTCGTTCAGCGCGGCCGCTGGTGCCGCGGCGGCATCCAGACGATCTACCTGCATAACGGCCCGTTGCGCGGCCCGGGCCTCACCCTGTTCCAGCGCTTCATGTTCCTGCCGCTGTCCTGGCTCGTCCAGTACACCGTCCGCTTCGTGATCCTGGTGGTGCCGGCGGTCTATCTCTGGACCGGCGCCGCGCCCCTGTACTTTACCGGCACCCAGGACATCGTCTGGTACCAGCTGCCGGTCCTGGCGGCCTATTTCCTGCTGATGGGCTGGCTGACGCCGACGCGCTACCTGCCGCTGGTCTCCTCGGCGGTCGGCGCCTTCGCCACCTTCCGCATGCTGCCGGTCGTGATCTCCAGCCTGGTCAAGCCCTTCGGCGTGCCGTTCCGGGTGACGCCGAAGGGCTCGGGCAACGAGGATTCGGCGTTCGACGCCTACACCTTCTTCTCGATCGCGTTCTGGATCGCCGTCACGGCGCTCGGCCTCGTCGTCAACGTCGTGCCCGAATGGTCCCGGATCGGGGAGGGGGAGTTCTCCGTCGTCTCGGCCTGGTGGGCGGTCATCAACATCGCGGTGCTGATGGTGGCGGCGCTGATCTGCTTCGAGAAGCCGAGGCCGCTCCTCGACAGCTTCGCCACGGACGAGCCGGCGCGGATCGAGCACGAGGACGCGGCCTTCGCCGGCCGGATCACCAGCCTTTCGCTCGAAGGCGGCATCGTCGAATTCGACGGCCGGCCGGCTCTGCGGGCCGGCGATCAGGTGATCGTCGAGATGGAGCGGTTCCCGCACCTGCGCTGCACGGTCGAGGCGGTATCCCGCCTGGCGGGGGGCGGCTTCGCCATGAAGGTCCGCACCCTGCTGGAGGGCGAGTGCCGCGACCGCATGATCGTGAAGCTCTATACCGGGCAATACTCGCAGGACATCCACGAGCTCGACAGGTCGGCGATCGCCAGCGGTCTCTGGTCCCGCATGTTCGGCCGGACCGTGCGGGCGACGGCCTGACCCGCGTGGGCGTCGTTCGCCGTGCCGGGCGGGCGAGAGGACCGGGCCGCCGCCGGTGCAGACCAGGGATGCAGGGCTCGGGGCGGCCCTCCGGCGCCCGGGGCGCTTGACGCTGGGCCGCCAATTCCAGACCATGGCGTTGCACACTCTAAAATCCCCTCCCACATCTTCCCGATGCCCCTGATCACCCGCCTTCGTGCCTACGCCGCCGAGATGTTCGGCGCGCCTGCCTCGCCGCCGGACCCGGAGGCGGAGCAGCACCTCGCCGCCGTGGCCCTGCTCGTCCACGTGGCGCGGGTCGACGGCACGCTGGCCGTGGTGGAGCGCGACCGGCTCGCGCGCCTCCTGACCCATCGCTTCGCGCCCAGCGAGGCGCAGGCCAAGGCGCTGATCGAGCAGGCCATCAGCTTCGACGACGAGACCCGCGACGTGGCCGAGCTCGTCGAGATGATCGGCCGCGACGTGCCGGAGGAGGAGCGGCGCGGGCTCCTCGGCCTCGCCTGGGCGGTGGCCGCTGCCGACGGGCAGGTGCACGAATTCGAGGACGACCTCGTCTGGCGCGTCGGCCAGCTCCTCGGCTTCGACGATGCGGCGATCACCGCCACGCGGGCGGTCGCCCTGTCGGGGCTGCCGACCCAGCAGGTGCCGGCCCGATGAACCGTCCCCGATGACTTGTCCGAAATGAACGAGCGATGGTGAGTCCCTTCGTGATGCCGGAGCCCGGGCTGAAGCCCGTGCTGCTGATCCTGCACCAGGAGCAATCCACGCCCGGTCGCCTCGGCCGGCTGTTCCAGGAGCGCGGCCACCCCCTCGACATCCGCCGCCCCCGCTTCGGCGATCCGCTCCCTGAGACGATGCGCGATCATGCCGGCGCGGTGATCTTCGGCGGTCCCATGAGCGCCAATGACGGCGACGACTTCGTGCGCCAGGAGATCGACTGGATCCAGGTGCCCTTGCGCGAGGAGCGGCCCTTCCTCGGCCTGTGCCTCGGCGCGCAGATGCTGGCGAAGTGCCTCGGCGCCACGGTCTGCGCCCATCCGGAGGGCCGGGCCGAGATCGGCTACTACCCCCTCCTGCCGACCGAGGCGGGACGCGACTTCGCGGGCGAGATCGGCCAGCCCTGGCCGTCGCACGTCTATCACTGGCACCGGGAGGGCTTCACCTGCCCGGCGGGGGCCGACACGCTGGCCACCGGCGACGATTTTCCGACCCAGGCGATCCGGGTCGGGCCGGCGGCCGTCGGCCTCCAGTTGCACCCGGAGGTCACCCACGCCATGATCTGCCGCTGGACCGTGCGGGCCGCCGAGCGCCTGCGCCTGCCCGGCGCGCAGGACCGGGCGCGGCAGATCGAGGGCCGGCTGATGCATGACGGCCGCGTGGCGGCCTGGCTCGACGCCTTCCTCGACCACTGGCTCGCCGGGGCGGGGGTCCAGGTCGCGTCATGACGGCCGCCTCTTGATGGCCGTGTCATGATCCTCAGCCTGACCCTGCTGCTGCTCTGCCAGCTCGCCGGCGAGATCGTCGCCCGCGCCGTCGCGCTGCCGGTTCCGGGCCCGGTCGTCGGCATGGCGCTGCTCCTCGGGGTGCTGGCCCTGCGCGACCGGCGCCCCGGCGGCCTGCCGGCGGCGATGACCGATGGCACGCTGGAGCGCACCGGGAAGGGGCTGCTCGCCCATCTGTCGCTGCTGTTCGTGCCGGCAGGCGCCGGGGTGATCGGCCGGCTCGACGTGCTGGCCGCCCACGGCCTCGCGCTCGCCGTCGCGCTGGTGGTGTCGACGGCGCTCGCGCTCGTCGCCACGGTCACCACCTTCGCGTATGTCGCGCGGCGGACCGGGCGATGACGGGCGAGTTCGCCCTCTGGGTCTTCCTGTCGCGCACGCCGCTCCTGTGGCTCACCGTGACGCTCACCGCCTACGTCATCGCCGACCGGATCTCCGCCGCCACCGGCCGCCACCCGCTGGCGAACCCCGTGCTGCACGCGATCTGGATCGTCGGCCTGGTGCTGGTCGTCACCCGCACCCCCTACGCGGTGTATTTCGAGGGCGCGCAGTTCGTGCACTTCCTGCTCGGGCCCGCCACGGTGGCGCTGGCGATCCCGCTCTACGAGCACCGCAAGACCGTGACCCGGGTGCTGGTGCCGATGCTGGCCGCCCTCGTCGTGGGCTCCACGGTCGCCCTCGTCACCGGCATCGGCACCGCGAAGCTCCTCGGCGTGCCGGACCCGATCCTGATCGCGCTGGCGCCGAAATCCGTGACGGCCAGCGTCGCCATGGGCATCACCTCGGCGCTCGGCGGCGACCCGACGCTGACCGCCGTGCTGGTGATCCTTACCGGCATCCTCGGCGCCATCATGGTCACGCCGCTCCTCGACCGCCTCGGGATGAAGGATTACCGCGCCCGCGGCTTCGCGGCGGGCTTGGCCGCCCACGGTATCGGCACCGCCCGCGCCTTCCAGGTCAGCGAGGTTGCCGGCACTTTCGCGGGCATCGCCATGGGTCTCAACGCCTTCCTGACCGCCGTGCTGGTGCCGCTGGCCTTGTCGCTGCTGCGGTAGCCGTCTCGGTGTCGCGAGTCCCGACCTCGCGCGACCCGCGGCACCTCCCTCGGCCGCCCCTCGAACCGGACCGAAACCTCCGGCCACCCGCTACCGGGGGCCGGCGCCATCCTTTAGTTTCCGGACCTGCCCGGTCGCTCGCACCGGCCGGGTCATCGTCGCGCAATCGGTCATCTGCGGCAGCTGGCCCGATCGTGTCGTGAGCCATCGACGATGCGTGACGCCAGGGGCATGAACCATGCGAGCTGACGAGTACCTGTTCCCGCGCGATCTGTCCGTCAACGAGACGACGATACGGCGAGTTCTGATCACCGGCAGCTGCTTGGCGAACACGTATCACAATTATCTCGGAAGGAACGGGATCGAGAGCGATTACGTCGCGTCGAACGGGTTTCTCAAGCCTGCCGAACCGCCGCGGCCGATGAGCGATTACGATTTCGAGGTGATTCAGCTCGCCCTGCGCGAAGTCGTGACGGACCGGGTGATCGCCTTCTCCCGGTTCGCGGGCGAGGCGCATCGCAGCGCCATCATCGACGATGCGGAACTCGGCCTCCGCCACCGGCTGACGGCCTATCTGAAGCGCAGCCGCCAGCACGGCACGCTCACCTTCGTGTGCAACTTCATCGTCCCGCAGGTCCCCGTCGCCGCGAGCCTGGTGCAGGCCGGGAGCGAGCAGGATTTCGGAACGCTGGTTCGCCGCCTGAACACGATCGTGCGCGAGGTCGTGGCGGACCATCCGAACGCGTACGTCTCCGATCTCGACGCCATCGCAAGCTCGATCGGCAAGAAGAACATGCACGACGACGTCGTGCACTTCTACTCGCACAACTCCTCATGGAGCAGCCACGTCCAGATCTTCGATAGCAGCCCGGACTTCAACGCCCCGCCCGGAGGGCGGATCGAAGCGGTGCCGTCGGCCGACGCTCTGTATGGCTTGAAGGAGGACGAGTTCATCGGGGCCGTCTGGCGACAATGGATCACGTTGCATCGCGTGGTCAACCAAGTCGACCAGGTCAAGCTCGTCATCTTCGATCTGGACGACACGCTCTGGCGCGGCCAGATCGCCGAGCATTACGGCGACGGGGCGTGGCCGGTGTCGCATGGCTGGCCGCTGGGGCTCTGGGAGACCGTGCATCATCTCAAGGCGCGCGGCATCCTCACCGCCATCTGCTCGAAGAACGAGGAGAGCATCGTCCGCGAGCGCTGGTCGCGGGCCGTCATGGCGGATTGGCTGAGCCTGGACGATTTCACCTTCGTCGCGATCAACTGGCGCCCGAAGGCGGAGAACGTGGCGGCCATCATCAGGGAGGCCAGCCTGACGCCGAAGAGCGTGGTCTTCGTGGATGACAACCCGGTCGAGCGCGCGGCCGTGACCTCCGCGATGCCAGACATCCGGGTGCTCGGTGCCAATCCGTACGTCGTCCGCCGCATTCTGCTCTGGTCCGCGGAGACGCAGGTCACCCGCCTGACCAACGAGTCGCTGACGCGCGAGAGCATGATCCGCCAGCAGCAGAAGCGTGAGCAGGAGAAGGCGTCGCTGTCGCGGGACGAGTTCCTGGCCGGCCTGCACTGCCGCGTCGCGATGGGCGTCGTCACGTCCCCGGAATCGGAACGCTACGGGCGCGCACTGGAGCTGATCAACAAGACAAATCAGTTCAACACAACCGGCAAGCGCTGGACGTCGACCGAGATGGTGTCGCATTTCCAGGATGGTGGCAAGATCTACGTCTTCAGCGTCGAGGATAAATTCACGAAGTACGGTCTCGTTGGTGCCATTCTCTACAGGAATGGAGCATTCATCCAGTTCGCGATGAGCTGCCGCGTGCTCGGGCTGGAGATCGAGACGTCCGTCCTATCCAGCGTCATGGATGCAGAATCGCTCCGGGAATTCTCCGCCGAGGTCGTGCACACGGACGCGAATATCGTCTGCCGCGACATCTATGAACGGTGCGGCTTCGAGCGCGTGGCCTCCGAGCCCGGCCGATTCGTGAGCCGGGCGCCCCACAGGGTGGCGCGGGCGCGGCACCTGGCCATCACGGGATTGCCCAAACCCCGACAGCGCTCCCTCTGGAGCTTCGTCGGCCGGCCCTGGTGACGAGGGGGGAGATCGAGGGGCCGGACGCTCGCTCGCAGCGTTCGCGCGGGTGGCGCAGGAGCCCGGGAGTCCGGTTCCGGGCGGGGATCGCGAAGTCACCGACGTTCAGGCCCGCGGCATCGCCTCCGTCGCCGCCCGCAAGGCCCCGACGAGATGGAGCGAGCCCGTCACCAGGAGCCAGCCACCCCGCCGTGCGGCGAGGTCCGCCGCGCGGGTGAGGCCTGCATCCGGGGCGGCCACCGCCTCGGCCTCCATTCCCTCGGCCGCGGCGAGCGCCCGGAGCGTCGCGGCGGCGTGCCCGCGGCGCTCCGGCATCTCGGTCGCGACCACGCTCGCCC
>JAEWKL010000186.1 GCA_023386115.1 Pseudomonadota bacterium | reverse complement strand
CGGCGCGCTCGCCTGCCATTGCTCGTCAGACAGCCAGAACAGCTCTGCCATAACCTCCTCCATCTGGGAGGCGCGTGGAATCAGATTTCGCTCATCTTTGCAATACCTTGAATGGGTTTAAACCCTAAAGCCACCTCCGGCTGCACCTTCTTCAAGCGGCCGTCGGCATTGCAGAAATGCTCGACGCCAACGTCTTTATCGCGGCGCTGCTTGATCTGCACGAGTTTCCCATTCTCGTCGCGCAAGCCCAGGAACTCGAGAAGGGCACGGCAGTGCACCAGTCCAACCTCAAACATTGGGTTGGTGATCGCATGGAGATTGCCTTCAATCTCCAGCCTGCCGTTGATGTGGACCGCGATCGTCGGCGCTTCGCACCATCGCGCCTTCAAGTCCAATGCCCAGTTTAACATCGCGACCGACTGCATCCGATGATCCAGCAGGCGCTTGATCTTCCGCTTGTCGAACAAGGCTTGCCCTCGTGGTTTTAGGCACCATTTCCTGATACGGAATAGTCCGGAACGATCGGCTCCGCACATGCCCATTGAAATCATTGGAGATTTCTGGCGAAAGAACCAAACGTGCGGCAATGTGCGTGAGTTGGACAGGCTAAGGCGTCTAAGTGTTTGATAAATCCTGGAAATTTTCCGTCGCGCCGATGATGGACTGGACCGACCGCCACTGTCGCGCCTTCCACCGCACCCTCACGGCCCGCGCCCTGCTCTACACCGAGATGGTGACGACCGGCGCCGTGCTGCACGGGCCGCGGGAGCGGTTGATCGGCTTTAATGCGGCCGAGCATCCGGTGGCGATCCAGCTCGGCGGATCGGATCCCGGCGACCTCGCGGCGGCGGCCCGCATCGCGGAGGAATTCGGCTACCGCGAGGTGAACCTCAATGTCGGCTGCCCCTCGGACCGGGTGCAGGACGGGCGCTTCGGCGCTTGCCTGATGCGGGAGCCGGCGCTGGTCGGCGCCTGCGTCGCCGCCATGAAGGCCGCAGTGTCGGTGCCCGTGACCGTCAAGTGCCGCATCGGCGTCGACGACCAGGATCCGGACGCGGCCCTCGACGCGCTGACGGAGACGGTGCGGGCGGCGGGCGTCGACGCGCTCATCGTCCATGCCCGCAAGGCCTGGCTCAAGGGCCTGTCGCCCAAGGAGAACCGGGACATCCCGCCCCTCGATTACGGCCGGGTCCACCGCCTCAAGCGCGAGAATCCCGATCTGCCGATCGCCCTCAACGGCGGCCTGCAGGACCTGGCGATGGCGAAGGCCGAGCTGGAGCCGCGGGGCGGCGTCGCCCTCGACGGGGTGATGCTCGGGCGCGCGGCCTACGCGGAGCCCGCCCTGTTGCTGGGCGTCGATCCCGACCTGTTCGGTGAGCCGGCGCCGGTGGCCGATCCGTTCGCGGCCATTGAGGCCTACGAGCCTTATGTCGCGGCGTGGCTCCAGGAGGGCGTGCGCCTGCACGCCATGACCCGGCACATGCTCGGGCTGTTCAACGGCCGCCCGGGCGCGCGGCCCTATCGCCGTCACCTCTCGGTCGCCGGCACACGGTCAGACGCGGGCCTGCAGACCTTGCGGGAGGCGGTGGCGTTCGTGTCCCGCGAGCCGGCGAGCGCGGCCGCCTGAGGACGGCGCGCGCTGTCAGCTTGGCAGCCGGCCGGTCCAGGGGCATGTTCGGTCCCGAACAGGCTCGCGCCCGAGGGAATGACGGACCGGATGATCGCACTCGATGACGGCGCCCCGGGCCCGCTCGGCGCCCATTTCGATGGGCGCGGGGTCAATTTCGCGCTGTTCTCCGCCCATGCCACGGCGGTGGACCTGTGCCTGTTTGATCCCGCCGGCCGTGTGCAGACCGACGTGGTCCGCCTGCCGCGGCGCACCGACGATATCTGGCACGGCTACCTCTCGGGCGTGCTGCCGGGGCAGCTCTACGGCTACCGGGTGCACGGGCCCTGGGAACCGGCGCGCGGCCACCGCTTCAACCCGCACAAGCTCCTCCTCGATCCTTACGCCCGCGAGCTGCATGGGCGGGTGCGCTGGCACGACGCGCTCTATCCCTATCGCCGCGGCAGCCACCGCGAGGACGTGCTCGACCGGCGCGACAGCGCCCCGATGATGCCGAAGGGCGTCGTCACCGCGCCCGAGGCGCCGATCCACGACGATCCGCCGCTCCGCCACCCCCTCGTCGACAGCGTGATCTACGAGGCGCATGTCCGGGCCCTGACCCAGACCCATCCGGACGTGCCGCTGCCCTGGCGCGGCTCCTACGCGGCGCTCGGCCATCCGGCGATCGTCGATCACCTCGTGCGCCTGGGCGTCACGGCGATCGAGCTTCTGCCGATCCAGGCCTTCGTCGATGACCGCTTCCTGGTCGAGAAGGACCTGACCAATTTCTGGGGCTACTCGCCGCTCAACTATTTCTCGCCCGAGCCGCGCTATCTCGGGCCGGCGGGGGCCGCCGGGCTCAAGGCCGCGATCCGCCAGCTCCATGCCGCCGGCATCGAGGTGCTGATCGACGTGGTCTACAACCACACCTGCGAGGCCGATCATACCGGCCCGAGCCTGTCGTTCCGCGGCATCGACAATGCCAGCTACTACAAGCTCAATCCCGACGATCCGCGCCGCGACATCGACTGCACCGGCTGCGGCAACACCCTCGACGTGGCGGTGCCGCGGGTGATGCAGATGGTGCTCGATTCGCTGCGCCACTGGGTCGAGGCCTATCGGATCGACGGGTTCCGCTTCGACCTCGCCTCGAGCCTCGCCCGCGCGCCCCACGACTTCACGCCCCGCGCCGCCGTGCTCCAGGCGATGGCGCAGGACCCGGTGCTGTCGCGGGTCAAGCTCATCGCCGAGCCGTGGGACATCGGCATGGGCGGTTACCAGCTCGGCGGCTTCCCCGTCGGTTGGAGCGACTGGAACGACCAGTTCCGCGACGCGGCCCGCGGCTTCTGGCGCGGCGATGCCGGCCAGCTGCCGAAGCTGACCCAGGGGCTCACCGGCTCGAAGGAGATTTTTTCCGCCTCCGGCCGGGGCCCGGGGGCCAGCATCAACTTCATCGCCTCCCATGACGGCTACACGCTCGCCGACGTCGTCGCCTACGAGGAGAAGCACAACGAGGCCAACGGCGAGGGCAACCGCGACGGCCACGGCCACAACGTCTCGCGCAACTACGGCGTCGAGGGCCCGACCGACGACCCGGTCATCCTCGGCGTGCGGGCGCGCCAGAAGCGCAACCTGCTCGCCACGATCCTGCTCGCCCAAGGAGCGCCGATGCTGCTGATGGGCGACGAGCGCTCGCGCACGCAGGGCGGCAACAACAACGCCTACTGCCAGGACAACGCCACCTCCTGGGTCGATTGGGAGAATGATCACGGTGACCCGAGCCTGACCGCCTTCGTGCGCAACCTGCTGGCCTTGCGCCGCGACCACCGGGCCCTGCGGCGGCGGAAATTCCTCACCGGCGAGACCGTGGCGGCGGGCGGCCTCAAGGACGTGCACTGGCTCTCGCCCTGCGGCGCCGAGATGGATGACGGCGCCTGGGGCGACGGCGAGCGCCGGGCCTTCGGCATGCAGATCGGCAACGACGCCCCGGACGGGCGCCGGCTCCTGATCCTCGCCAATGCGGGGGAGGGGCCCCTCGGCTTCCGGCTCGCCCCGGTGATCGGCGGGTCCTGGACGCCGCTCTTCGACACCACGGTGCCGGATGGACGGCCGGGCGGGCGGGAGAGCGTCAAGGCCGGGGGGGTCGTGCCGCTGCCCGAGCGGGCGCTCCTGGTCCGGGCGCGGACCGTGGCGCGGCGGGGGGCCTGACGTCAGGCCGCCGCCAGCCGCTTGCGCTGCACCTTGCCGTTCGGCGTGCGCGGCAGCGTCTCCAGGAACACGACCTCGCGCGGGCACTTGTAGGCGGCCAGCCGCTCGCCGCACCAGGCCAGCAGCGCGTCCCGCTGCGGCGCGGCGCCGGCTCTGGGCACCACGAAGGCGGCGATCACCCGCACGTCGTCGCGGACGGCCAGCTCGGTCACCGCCACCTCCTGCACGTCCGGATGGGCGATCAGCACGCTCTCGACCTCGTTCGGCGACACCCGGTAGCCGAAGGCGTTCATGATGTCGTCGTTGCGCCCTTCGAACCAGACGTAGCCGTCCGCGTCGAGCGAGGCGAGGTCGCCGCCGGTGAACCACTCGCCCCGCATCACGGCCGCCTCCTCCTCGGGGCGGTTCCAGTAGCCGAGCATCAGGGCCGGGTCGGAGCGGTGGATGGCGAGCAGCCCGACCTCGCCGGACGGCAGCGGCTCCGGCGCCCCCTCGACGGGGAGGATCGCGACGCGCCGCCCCGGCTGCGGCTTGCCCGGCGAGCCGGGCTTGATCGCGACGCGCGGGCTCGTCGAGATGTAGGTCGAGATCTCGCTCATCCCGAGCGCCTCGTAGAGCGGCGTGCCGGTGGCCTCCCGCCACTCGGCGAGCAGCTGGGGCGAGAGCGCCTCGCCCGCCGTGATGCCGTGGCGCAGGGACGAGAGGTCGTGGGCGGAGAGATCGGCGTATTTGAGGATCTGCCGGTAGAGGCTCGGCACCGCCGCGAACAGGGTGGCGCGGTGGCGGGCGATCAGGGCCGGCCACAGGGCGGGATCGCGCCGGCCGTTATACAGCACCGTGGTGGCGCCCCGCGCCCAGGGGTCCTGGATGCCGACACCCAGGGTGTAGGTCCAATTCATGGTGCCGGCATGCAGCACCACGTCGTCCTCCCGCAGGCCGAGCCAGAAATCGTGCATCGGCCGCCGGCCCCAGAGGGTGCGGTGGGCGTGCAGCACCCCCTTCGGTCGGCTGGTGGTGCCGGAGGTGTAGACCAGCGTCGCCGGGTCGTCGGCGGCGGTGTCGGCGTAAGCCTCGAGGGGCGGCCCGGCGCGCAGGCGGGCGATGTCGTCGCGGCGCAGCACGATCCGGCCGCGGCAGGCCTCCGGGTCGAGGAGGCAGTCGTCGGCGGCGGCGATCACCGCGGCGTCGGAATCCTGCATCAGGAACGCCGCCTCGCCGGCGGTGAGCTGGGGCGAGGAGGGCTGCGCCACCAGCCCGGCGGCGAGCGCCGCGAAGTAGGTGACGACGTAATCCGCGTCGTTGCCCATGCGGATCATCACCCGGGCGCCGGCCGGCAGGCCGAGCGCGCGCAAGCCCGCCGCGACGCCGCGCACGGCCCGGTCGACCTCGGCGAAGGTCATGACGTCGGTCCGGCCGTTGTCGCCGACCATGACCAGAGCCGGCTTGTCGCCTCGCTCCCGGGCATTGGCCTCCAGGCAGTAGCGGGCGCCGTTGAAGCGGGGCGGCGGCTGGCGGTCGTCGGGCAAGGGGCGGCTCCGGATCGGGGGTCCGGGACTTGTGCTAGCGCGGGGGCGGGGGCGGTGGCCAGGGGGTGAGGGGCTTGAGGCCGCCCCTGCCCATGCAGGGCAGGAGGATCTCGCGGACCGACTACGAGGGGCGTGACACCAGCCTCACCGCACCGCTCCCGGCATCGTAGGCGACGCTGCGATAGAAGCAGTCCCGCCGCCCGGTATGGCAGCAGCCCCCATCGCCGCCGACGCGCACGCGCAGCAGCAGGGCGTCCTGATCGCAATCGACCCGCATCTCGACCAGGGTCTGGATCTGCCCGCTGGTGGCGCCCTTGTGCCAGAGTTCGCCGCGGGAGCGCGACCAGTACCAGACCTCGCCGGTGGCGAGGGTGCGGGCGAGCGACTCGGCGTTCATGTGGGCGAGCATCAGGACCGCGCCGCTGTCGGCATCGACCGCGAGCGCGGTGATCAGCCCATCCGGGCCGAAGCGCGGCGTGAAGGCGTCGCCCTCCTCGAGGTCGCGCTTGGGACCGGGGGCGGCGAAGGCCGGAAGCGGGGTCATCGCCGGTCGCGGACCAGGGTGAGGAAGCGGACCTGCTCGTTCGGATCCTGCTTGAACACGCCGGTGAACTGGGTGGTGATGGTCGAGACACCGGATTTCTGCACGCCGCGCATCGCCATGCACAGGTGCTCGGCCTCCACCATCACGGCGACGCCACGGGGATGCAGCACCGAATCGATCGTGTCGGCGATCTGGGCGGTCATCGTCTCCTGGGTCTGGAGGCGGCGGGCGAAGGCATCGACGACGCGGGCGAGCTTCGACAGGCCGACGACGCCGCGCCTCGGGTAGTAGGCGATGTGGGCCTTCCCGATGAACGGCACCATGTGGTGCTCGCAATGGGAGTGGAAGGCGATGTCGCGCACCAGCACGATGTCGGAATAGCCCTCGACCTCCTCGAACACCCGGTCGAGGATGGCGTCGGCGTCCTGGCGGTAGCCCCCGAAGATCTGCTCGTAGGCCTTGACCACGCGCTGCGGCGTCTCGATCAGGCCCTCGCGCTCCGGATCGTCGCCGGCCCAGCGCAGCAGGGTGCGCACGGCGGCCTCGGCCTCCTGGCGGGTCGGGCGCTCGGTGACGCGCTCCGGCCGGGGGGCGTCGCTGCGCTTGTCGGCCGCCTCCGGGGCCCGGACCGACAAGGACTTCAGCACCGCATCCATCACGCCTCCAAGATCAAGGCCATCCACGGCGGACAGCCATGCCGGGACCAGAGATGCGCCCCGATCCGGCCGCGCCTCGCGCCGCCGGGCAACCGTGCCTATATCGGGAATCCGACCGGCGCACGCAATGCACCGGGCGCGCAGCAGGTCACCGCGTCCTCAAGCTCGTGTCCAAGCCCATCCCTTCGTCAAGCCAAAGTCAGACCCGTCCGGTCAAGCCCGATTCGTCCGCAATGCGGCCCCTCTCGTCCAAAGTACGAATGCCATGCTCGACGACATCTACAACGCCCGCATCCTCTCCCTCGCGGCGGACATCCCCCGCCTCGGCCGTCTGCCGCAGCCGGAGGCGAGCGCGTCCAAGCACTCGAAGCTGTGCGGCTCGACCGTGACGGTGGATCTCGTCACCGCGGGCGGCACGGTCACCGACTTCGCCCACGACGTGAAGGCCTGCGCGCTCGGCCAGGCCGCCTCCTCGCTGATGGCCCGCCACGTCGTCGGGGCGAATGCCGAGGAGCTGCGCTCCTTGCGCGAGACCGTGCGGCGGATGCTGAAGGAGGGTGGGCCGGCGCCCGAGGGGAAATTCGCCGATTTCGCGGTTCTGGAGCCGGTGCGGGACTTCAAGGCGCGGCACGCCTCCACGCTCCTGACCTTCGATGCGGTGGTCGACGCTCTCGACCAGATCGCGGCCAAGACAGAAGCGGTCCCGGCGTGAGCCCCGCCCGGCACGCGGCGCATGTGGCGATCCGCGGCTACCAGCTGACCCTGTCGGGCCTCGTCGGGCAGCAGCAGGATCGTGCGCGTGACCTTCACGGTCATCGGCTCGTCCTTCTTGATGACCATCAGGCCCAGCAGGTCGGCCGTCACCGAGTAGGAGAGATAGGATTTGACGGTCACGTTGTCCT
>JAEWKL010000174.1 GCA_023386115.1 Pseudomonadota bacterium | reverse complement strand
CGGCGCGCTCGCCTGCCATTGCTCGTCAGACAGCCAGAACAGCTCTGCCATAACCTCCTCCATCTGGGAGGCGCGTGGAATCAGATTTCGCTCATCTTTGCAATACCTTGAATGGGTTTAAACCCTAGAGGCTCATCGGGGATGATTGCTCGTCGATGGCTGCGAGGCGTACCACTCTGCAGCCTGGTCGACCTCCTCCGAGGTCATCCTCCGAGCGACGTTTCGCATCTGCTGGCTGATATCGTTGCGGCGCGCGCCTGAGGCGAAAGCCTGGAGCTGGGCCTTCACGTAGGCCGCGGGCTGGCCTTCCAGCCACGGGCTTCCCGTCTTGTTGTCGAGCACGCCGTGGCAGGACCCACAGGGTGCGATGTTGCGCAACGGAGCACCGTTGATGACGATGCGTGGGGGAGGCTTGTCACTGGCCGGGTGGAAGCCGGGCAGCCGCGGCAGGTACGCGTAGTACGCCGAGAGATCGGCCATGTCGCGTTCCGACAGGTTCACGGCGAACGGCGTCATCGTCGCGTTGACCCGTACACCCGCCTTGAAGTCGGCGAGCTGCTTGTAGACCGCTGGCGCGTATTGTCCCGCCAGGTTGGGGGAATCGGCCCGGCTCACTCCGGTCGGCCCATGGCAGATTGCGCATTGCTGCGCGAGCGTCGCGCCGCGCCCGACCGCCTCCGGGTCCGCGGCACTCGGCAACGCTGACGTGACCACCACCCGGGTAAGCTTGCTCTCTGGCTGGACCGGGTCAGCTGCCGAGGATGCCTTCGGTACGCCGGCGGCGCTGCAGATGGCGTCCCAAATACCGGCGAGCTTGAGGTCCGGCTGCGCATAGGGCAGCAGCACGAAGCCGCCGAGCGCCGTCGCGGCGAGCAGGCTGACGGTGATGCCAACCGAGACGGTGAACCAGGGGTTCCTCCGCGAGAGGACGCCGTCGTCGCTCATGGATTGGCCCCCACGTACACGGCCGGTACCGAGGTGTCCTTGCGCAGCGCGAGCTGCGCGATGGGAAAGCCGTAGTTGGTCACCGTGAGGCCGACCATCAGGGCAACCCACAAGGCGTAACCGTTCAGCGCAGGGACGGCGACGGGGGCGTGGAGCGCGTCGGCGAACCTGTAGGTGCCGGCATCCTCCCGCGGGGCGCGATGGCTCCGGACCAGCACGAGGATGAACAGGGCCCCCGACGCTACCAGGATGAAGCCGCCGATAGTCGAAAGGTTCACCGAGAAGGCCTGCGTGGCAACCGCCGGGTCGCCGTAGTCGAAGTAGGCCATGCGGCGCGGCATGCCGAGGATGCCGACCCAGTGCCAGGGGAAGGTCGTCACGATCATGCCGACGAACCAGAGCCAGAGCTGGGTGCGCATCAGGCGCAGGTCGGCGAGGGCGCGACCGGTGAGGTGCGGCCACAGGTCGTAGGCAATCGCGAAGTACATGATGACGATGGCGCCACCGAAGATCAGGTGGAAGTGGCCGGTGATCCACTGCGTGTTGTGGATGGACGTATCCAGCTGGTAGCTCATGTTGATCAGCCCGCCGGCGCCGCCGAAGCCGAGCATCACGAACGAGAATGCCACCGCGAGCATGATCGGGTTCGACCAGGGCAGGACCTTGATCCAGCCGAACGGCCCGCGGCCGCCGCGCAACCGGGCAGCAATCTCAACCGACGCGCAGATGGTGAAGACAGTCAGCAGCGTTGGGAGCGCGACGAGCGCGGTGAAAGCCGAGTGGATGAACTTGAAACCGGCGCCGACCTGCGGGTCGGCGAAGGTGTGGTGCATGCCGATGGGCATCGCCACCACCAGGAACAGGATGAACGAAATCCTGGCCATGGTGTCGCTGTAAATCTTCCCGCCAATCGCCCGCGGCACGATGGTGTAGTAGGCGATGTAGGTCGGCATCAGCCAGAAGTAGACGATAGCGTGCAGGGTCCAGGAGAAGAACACCCGCGACAGACCCGCGTCGATGGTCGACCTCAGGCCGAAGGCGACCGGCAGGATCTGCAGGAGGAGTTCGAGCGCCGCGCCCACTGCCGTCCAGGCCCACAGGTAGGAGCCGGCCACGTTGGCGAACATCGGCAGCGGCACCGGCGTGCCAGGGTTCGCCTTCTTCCAGGCGTGCAGGTTCACCGACATCAGGGCGACCCAGATCCAGGAGCCCACCACCACGAGCACCACGCCCAGGTAGTAGAAGGGGCTTCCGATCAGGGGCGGGTAGAAGGTGTAGAGTACCGAGGCCCAGCCGAGCGAGACCGGGATCATCGCCATGATCGCACCGACCACGACGAGCCAGTACCCGGCCCAGGCCCATCGCAGCCCAACGAGGCGCTGCTTGAGGGAGACCTCGCTGATCGCATAGCCGAACCCCATCGCCACGAGGGTTGGGAACACGTAGCCCATGACGGTGCCGTGCGCCGTCAGCGAGCGGTAGTACCATTCGGGGTTGCTGATCCACGTGTGAAGCGGGCTGCGGATGAACATCTGCCAGGCCCCAAGCAGCAGGGCGAGGCCGAAGGCGGCGAAGGCTAGCCAGAAGTGGGCGAGGACGAGCCTCCTGCTACTCAACACAGGTGACCCTCCGGTTGACCGCGATCATGGACAGGAAATCAGGCTTCTCGACGACCTTCACCTTGGCCCACATGCCCTCGTGCCCCACACCGCAGTATTCCTGGCAGGGCATGAGGTACTCGCCCGGCTTGCTGAACTTGGCCGGGATCTCCGAGACGTAGCCGGGCACGAGCATGGTGTTGACGTTGGTCTTCTGGATCAGGAAGCCATGCACCACGTCGGGGCTCGTTGCCCGAAAAACTACTGGGGTGTCGGTGGGCACCACCATGCATTGGGGCGTAAAGCTGTATTGCTGGCCGACAGCCCGTACCGTCACCGAGCCGTCCGGCTCGACCGCGCTGCCGAGGTTGCTCTCGATGAACTCGCCAGTGAGGTGGATGGTCTGGGGCTGGACCGTCTCGACGCGGGTTTGGGGCATCGTCGCCCGGTGGATGCCGGCGAAGGCCGCCATCCCGGCCAGAACGACGATGATGGCGATGGATAGGATCGCCCATCGGCGCTCGATCCTCTCGGCGACGCGGGCGCCCTCGTCAACGTGGTCGTGGGTTGTCATCGGGGCTCCCGGTCAGCTCCCGCGCGGCAGGAATACGAACAGGTAGAAGGCGAACCAGCACGCCACGACGATGGCCGTGGCGATGGCCGCGACCGTCACGGCGCCGGACGGGCCCGCCCTCACGGCGGCGGCCACGTCGCGGCGCTCGGTCTCCTCGTCGCGGCGCGGCAGCGGAGGCGAATTCAGCATGGCCTCAGTCCAGTGGTGCGGAGCGCAGCTGGTTGGCTTCCAGCGCGGTGACAGCCGCGCCGTGGTTGCCCCAGGTGGTGCGGATGTATGTGACCACGGCCGCAACCTCGTTGTCCGAGAGCGACTGAGCGAAGGGCGGCATGCCGTAGGGACGCGGATTACCATGCGTGCCCGGAGGATAGCCGCCATTCAGCACCATGCGGATCGCGTTCACCGCGGAAGACATCTGGATGGACTGGTTGCCGGCCAGCGGCGGGTAGTGCGGCGGCTTACCTTGCCCTTGCGCGCCGTGACAGCTCGCGCACTGGGCGTCGTAGACCGTCTTGCCAAGTGAGAGCAGCAGGCTGCTCTCGGCCGTGGGCACGTTCGACGTGACCGGTGGCGGGACCTCCTGGCCGAGGCTCTTGAGGTAGACGGCCATGGCTCGAGTGTCCTCGGGCGTCAGGTACTGGAGGCTGTTGTAGGTGACCTCGGCCATTGGTCCGTAGACCGCGCCACGTCGCGAGACGCCGGTGCGCAGAAGGTCGGAGATCTCCTCGATGGTCCAGTCGCCGACCCCGGCCTCGCGATTGGAGGTGAGCGAGGGTGCGTACCAGTTCTGCATCGGGATGAGCCCACCCTGGAAGGCTTGAGACTCGGAGTTGCCGCCGAGGACGTTGATGGGCGTGTGGCACATGCCGCAGTGGCCCAAGCCCTCGACCAGGTAGGCGCCCCTGTTCCACTCTTCCGATTGTTTCGGATCAGGCTTGAACTCGCCTTCGCGGAAAAACAGCGTGCGCCAACCGAGGATGAGCTGGCGGTTATTGTACGGGAACCGGAGGTCGTGGGGTCTGTTTACCTGTTTCACAGGCGGCACTGACATCAGGTAGGTGTAAATGGCGTCGCTGTCGGCCCGGGTCACCTTCGTGTAGGATCCGAAGGGCATGGCTGGGTAGAGCAAGCCGCCGTCCGGCGAGCGGCCCGTGTGCATCATCTGGTAGAATTGGTCGGCGGTCCACTTGCCGATGCCCGTCTCCGGGTCGGGCGTGACGTTGGAGGTGAAGAGCGTGCCGAAGGGGGTCGCCATGGATCGGCCACCGGCGAAGGGCTTGCCCTCTGGAGCCGTGTGACAGGCGATGCAGTCCCCGGCTCGAGCGAGGTACTCGCCCTTGGCGAGCACACCCTCATCGGCACGGGCGGCTGGTGCGGTCTGCGCTTGGGAGGTGGTACCGAGGAGCGCGGCGAGCAGTGCCGGAAGCGCCGCGCGAGCGAGGTTGGCCACGAAGTTCCTCCTCACTGGGGCTGGCTCCCACAAGCGAAGGGCAGCGCGTAGGTCCCACGGGGAACGGAGCGGCGCTCCTCGGGAGCGGGTCGCGACGAGAGCCACGCGGTCACTGCTGCCACGTCCGCCTCGGTCAGGTGTCCCGCGACGACCTGCATGCAGTCCGGCGCGAGAGCGGTTCGTGTGCCATAGCGCCAGGCGCCGAGCTGCGCGCTGATGTAGTTGGGCCTGAGCCCCAGGAGACCGGGAATGCCCGGCTCCATGCCCGTCAAGTTAGGGCCGTGGCAGCTCGTGCAGGCCGGGATGTTGCGCGAGGCATCGCCCTGCGCAACTAGCCTCTGTCCCGTCGCCAGAACGTCCTTACCCGCGGCCGGGACGGCTGGAGGCGGGAGGGGTGGGTTCAAGCCGGCCAGGTACTCGGCCATCTCGTTGAGGTACGGTTCCGGCAGGTACGCCAGGAGGTAGTTCATCGGCGGGTAGTGACGCCGGCCGTTCCTGAATGCGACGAGCTGGTTGAACAGGTAACCTGCCGGCTTGCCAGCGAGGCGCGGAAAGTATGGGTCGCGCGTTCCTTCGCCTTGGACGCCGTGGCAGGGCGCGCAGGCCAGCACGCGCTCGGCCATCGTGTCTGGGGGAGATGTAGGGGATTCCGCCTGCGCGGGCCCCAAGACCAACAGCGCAGTCGCGATAGCAACGCCACGGATTAGGCGCAAGACCGCTCTCCGGCTTCTGTAACCCCGCAGGACAGTGCAACCTCCGAGCCGATAGCGTCGTGGATGCCTGGGCCTCAGCGGGCCGCTTTCTCGCACCGTAGCCGAAAGCGCCCCGCGCTCTTTGCGCTTGCGCAAACAAGTCCTCAGGTTGTGCCGAAATCCGCGTGCGCCGTGCCCCCGCCGTGCTTGGCCGTGCTGCTGTGCGCACTTGAGGTGGATCAACGCGCCCAAAAGCCGGGCAGTGCACTGATCTCAAGCCAGCCGAAGCCCCGACCCTCCCTCAGCTGTCCAGAGCGTGCCGTCATCGGCTCGAGCTACCACTGTTTGAGGAAACAGCAGGAAGGGGGTCGGCAGCCTCAGGATGAGGACAGAAGTGAGCGATGAACCAATCACCGCAGGGGATGAGGGGGATGAGGTTGCGCGAGGGGGCATTATTCAGTGACCTGGATCGCGAAACAGCCAATGCCTTGCTGGACGCTGCCACGCACCGTCAGATTGCGGAGGGCATTGCCCTCTTCCACCAGGGGGATGCGCCCAGTCAGCTCTTCCAAGTCGTGACCGGGCTGGTGAAGCTTTCGCGTGTTGGAACGGACGGTGCGCAGACAACGCTCCGGTTCATGGGACCCGGTGAACTTGTCGGTTGCGTCGCGGTCTTCCAGCAGTTTCCATTCCCAGCGACCGCAATTGCAAGCAAGCCTTGCAGCTTGCTGTGTTGGGGTGCCACCCAAATCCTCGACCTCATTTGCCGCTATCCCCCAGTCGCATCGAATGCGCTGAAGACCGTCGGAGGTCGCGCCCGGGAGATGATCGAGCGGGTGACGGACTTGAGCGCCAAGGGGGTGGAGGCACGACTCGCCGGCGTTCTCCTCCGTCTGGCTAGCCAAGTCGGGCGCACTTCTCCCGAGGGCATAGAGATCACACACCCGGTGACGCGCAACGATATGGCCGAGATGACGGGCGTCACGTACTTTACTGTGAGTCGAGTCCTCAGTGCCTGGCAGAAGCAGAAAATCGTGCGACTCGGCCGTGAACGGGTAATCGTCGTCGATCAGCACAGGTTGGCCCAAATCGCTGGCTGAATGTCACAGCACTGAAGGTGCCTGTTGGCTCGCTCATGCAATCCATTCCTCCCGATTGGTGCCTCCCTTCGACGTCGTCACTAGCATCGCCCGTAAGCTGATCACCACCCCATGAAAATCGGGTCAACCTCAGTTGCTGGCGTAGGCCCGCCGCGTGTTCAAGGCACGGGCGAGCCTGGCGCAGTCACAGGCCTGCTGGGCGAAGGACTGAGGCGCAGTCGGGATCGAGAGGGCAACTTCGGTGCTCATAACTGGTGCGGGTTTCGGCGCTTCGGCGCTGACAAGGTTCACTTTTCCTGCTCGGATCTGAGCCGCGCCTGCGCGGCTTCCAGCAGCATGAGACCTCGCTCCAACTCCCTGAGCAAATCATCGGCGTCTCGGGTGTCCTCACCTCGCGCTTTGAGGTCGGCCCCGAGCGACGCCTGCGGATCGCAGCGCGCCTTGAGGCTGGCGACGTACCGATCAATCAGCACGAGGCTGACGGAAGTGCCGATCCGTTCCGAATCGCCGTCCGACGCGGTCTTGGTTAGGTCAATCATGAGGCTCTGACACGCAGTAATGTCGTGTGTGTGGGGGCTCACAACCTAAAACGGCTCTTCGGCAGGCTCGCTTCTAAGAATTTTACTATTCAAAAATTATAAAACTGATATCACGCAGATTGCATGACAAAGCATTTTTCTCAAGTCCCGCAAATCATATTTCTAAAATAAACCTGCACCAGACGCATGCAAATCAAGGCTTGAACGGAAAATGCTGTATTGTCTCAGATGGGAAATGCGCAACAAGGCGCTCTCCTTCCCACACATAGATTTCCTCCAAGTGGTCGAGCCATCCAGCATAATCAATGGCGTCATCATCATGATCACAATCCAGCTCCCGAATTTCGTGGAGAGATCCATCGACAGCCATAAGATGAACTCGGTAGAGGGTCATAGCGGCGTGACACGATATGGAAAAAACCATAATTGCCCCATCGCGATCCGTGTTCCTTGATCAAGCTCAATCGAACCATCTTTGGACAGCTGCACGGCGGCAACCAGGTCGATCGGCAGCGTCATACCCAGTGCGGACAGGGCAACCTCACTCCCGCGTCCGCTTCAGGCCTGAAATATCTTGACTACTATCCACCCCATACGGTCATTCGGTAGACGTCGTTCGAAGTTCTGCTTGGGATCAGCAGCGTTGGTTGCGCGAACCTTGATCTTGAAGACGAGGCTGGCCGGAAGTTGATTGATTAATGATCAAGATGATTGAGTCCAAAATTTAAGCCGCAACAAGCTGCCCCTCCTCACAGGGGACGTGAGTGACGCGGCCGAACACACTAACCCCCACCGTGTAGAGGTCGGTCTTCGAATTGTGTCCCTCCACGACCCCAGGGAACGACGCGAACGGCCCGCCAGTGAGCTTCACCCGGTCACCCGGCTGGAACAGCAGCCCCAGCAATTCCATCTCGGTCGCAACGTGCGACAGACCGGTGCGGGCGTCGTACCGTTTGTAGCCGATGACGTGGTCCGCGAACTCCTGCATGGCCGCGGCCGAGATGAACGGCATGCTGCGGTCTCCCAGGATCTCGGCCTCGAACAGCGACTGGCGGTAGTGCTCGCGCGGCACCCAGTCCAAGCCCTGGACGGTGACCGAGAACACCCGCCAGACGTGCCAGCACTCCTCGATCAGCCGCATGTCGGACCAGGCGCGTAAGCCGACGAATAGCACCCGGCGCATGATCGGCACCATGGCGACGCGTGGAGGACTGCCCTCGCGCTGCTCGCGGGTCTTCTCCCGGGCCTCGAACACCGGCAGGCCGGCGGCGGAGAGCGCCCGGGCGCACCGTGAGCCGCCGAGCGGGTAGGCCTCCACCGCGAGCCATTCCCGGCCGACGGGCAGGATCACCCGCTCACGGGCCCGCAGGCGGCGCTTGATGGCCTTCTCGCGATCATGGCGCGCCGCGGTCTGGGCGTGCTTCACGGACTGCTGCCGGCGAGCCTTGCGGCGGTTGCGCTGCTTCTTCGTCACGGTACGCCTCCACGCTGCAGGATGAGGCCGGCGCCGGAGCGCCGGCCCGAGTCTCACGCCGCCACGGCGAGCTTCGGCTTCCGGCCCAGCCCGTTCGTCTTCGCGAGCTCGCTCCGCTGGGCCGCGTAGTTCGCGGCCACCATCGGGTAGTCGACCGGCAGGCCCCACTTCTGCCGGTACTGCTCCGGGGTGAGCCCGCGGGTGCTCAGATGCCGCTTCAGCGACTTGTACGGCTTGCCGTCCTCCAGGCTGATGATGTGGTCCGGGGTGACGGTCTTGCGGATCGGCACCGGGGGCTCGGGCCGGACGGTTTCCGGCTCGGCCGGCGCATCCAGCTTCGCCAACGAGGCGTAGGTGCTGGCGATCAGCGCGGGCAGCTCCGCGGCCTGGACGTGGTTCTCCGCCACGTAGGCGCAGACGACCTTGGCGGTTAGGTCGACGAGGTCGGTGTGGGGCATGTTGGTCTCATGGCTCATGGTGGTGTGGGCTCCGGAGCCGGTACGAGGTCGTGCGGGACGCGCTCTTGCCCAGTGAGATCGAGCGCATCGACTGGGTGATTGCGGGCGGGGAGACCGACCAGGGCCGGCACCGGGCGCGGCCGTCGCACCCGGGCTGGTTCCGCCAGATCCGCGACGACTGCGCCGCGACCGGGGTCCCGTTCCTGTTCAAGCAGTGGGGCGAGTGGGCGCCGGTCCACGAGCTGCGGGCGGACGAGCCCGGCATTCGCGGCAAGCTCTGGCACAACTTCGACCCCGACACCGCCGTCTGCAAGATCGGCAAGCGTGCGTCCGGGCGGCTCTTGGACGGGGTCGAGCACAACGGGGTGCCGGAGGCCTTCCTCTGATGGTCGCCTACAGCTTCAAGCGCCGGTTCGCGCCGCCGATCCTGATGGGCGCCAAAGCGCAGACCATCCGGGCGAACCGCGCCGGCCGCAGCCGGCACGCCCGGGCGGGCGAGCAGCTGCAGCTCTACATCGGCATGCGCACCCGACACTGCCGGCGGCTCGGCGTGCCGGCGTGCACCGCCGTGGTGCCGGTTCGACTCGTGTTCGGGCCGAAGGGACCGGCCGAATTCTTCCAGGTCGATGGCGCGCTGCTGCCGCCCGCCCGGATGGACGCCTTCGCCCGCGAGGACGGCTTCCAGTCCGTCGAGGACATGGCCGCCTTCTGGTGGGCGGAGCACCCGGGTGACGGCGCGCTCCTGACGTTCGAGGGTGTGCTGATCCGCTGGCAGCCCTTCAGCGATCCCGAGTTGCTGGCAGAACTCACCACCACCGCCGCCAACATCGACAGCCTGCCGGAGCAGTCGTGATGTCGCGCGAGCTCATCTTCAAAAGCTTGGCGAGTTATAGACTCAAGACGCGTTGCTGCTTAAGGAAATTTTTCTTTGAAATTAGCTGTCTTCTGACTAGAGATGAATACTGTGGCGATCTCATCGTCTCCCCGCCACACAATTCTGCAAAAGTTGAAATTTTTGAAATTGTTGATACTGAGAATAATATAGTCATCAGGACAAGCCGCAGGCTCAATGAGTATGATGGCCCCCGACCATCTGAGATTTCGAACCCTGCAAGACAGAGAGCGAGACTGTCCTCTAATCCATACAGATCCTCCATGTATTTTAAGTCGAGATCGATTGTAGTTCATATGAGATTTCTATCTTTTGTGAAGTATTTCATAATTTTTCACCGCCGTGAATACCGCTCAATCCAAATAGGTATCGGCACCAGTTTTTCGAGAGCGAAGTACCAATGCTTGAAGGCCTAGGCCGTGGTGCCCCCAACCTCCCCCTCTTCGCCGCCGAGTGACCGCCATGTCTCATCTCATGGCTGGCAGCCGTCAATCGTTTCCTGATTTAATGAAGCGTCTTGGAGGATATCTTATATTTTTCTCTGAGCTCAGTCAGCATATCGAGAACTCTCCCCGCAACAATCTCGGCTTCTCGATCAGACATGTCATCGGTATTAAGCGTAAAACTTGCCAAGCTTCGTTCGTCGTCGATGTCGCTAAATTCAATCCAATGCAACCCGTGCCCGTAAGGCCCTTGCTTGAGTTGCGCTATGATCATGTCCGCAATCTGCGACCACGTCTTCCATTCGCGTTGCATACACGTGTCCCGAAGGCAGCGGGTAGCCGTGCACCTCAAGCAATTATTTGTCAAATCGAAAAGCGAATTTCTAACATTTCGGCCTGCAATTCGCAGCATTATCGCGTTGTGCCATCCCCACAATCGAGGTGCGCGCAATGAGAACATCCCGTGATGTTCCCCCGAAATACGTTTCCGGAAACGGGCAACTGTTTTCCAGCTGGACCGCCTGACACTCCGTCGAACAGGAAGACGCGCCATGCCCACCATCACCGTCCCCTGCGCCACCTGCTCCGGCATCGGCTGGGCCACCCACGAGGACCGGCATACCGAGACGCGGCAGGATCAGTGCCGGGTCTGCGGCGGGACCGGCCAGGTGCCGGCCCGCCCGGGCCAGAGCCGCGAGACGTCTTGGCCGTTCGCGGTGCCTAAGGCGGAGCGGGGTCAGGCCGATGCCTGAGATCCACGGCTCAGCCGAGTTCTCCCCCTGCGGCCTGCACCGCCTCCGCCTGGACCGCTGGTGGTCCAACGAGCCGCGGGCCCTCGTCTGCATGCGCAACCCGAGCACGGCAGGCGCGGACCGGCACGACCCGACCATCTGCCGGCTGCGGGCGCTCCTGCAGGGCCGGCCGGGCATCGGCGGGTTCACGGTGATCAACGCCGACGACCGGATCGCCACCGACCCGCGCGACCTCGAGGTTTGGCTGGCCGGACAGGATGTGGCCTCGCTCAAGGCTCTGCGGCAGGCGAACCTCGCCCGCATCCGGGTCCTCGCCGCGGCGGCACCGGTGCGCATCGCCGCCTGGGGCAACCTGCTGGCGCCCGGACTCCACGCCGACCGGGTGATCGCGGCGCTGTCGCTCAACGGCGCCCATCCGCTGCAGGCCTTCGCGCTCACCGGCGACGGCGCGCCGATCCACCCGCTGGCGCGCGGCCGCAACCGCGTGCCGCTCGGGATGCCGCTCGTCGAGTGGCGGGCTGGCCGCGCCACCGTCCCAGCCACCATCGACCACCAGCAGAGCACCGCCCGATGAGAACCCAGTCCGCGCTTCCCGGTATCAGCCGCCGGCTGCTGACGCTGGCCGAGGCAGCGGAATACTGCCGCTGCACGGTCGCGGTGTTCGAGCGGGCGTGCCCCGTCACGCCGATCGCCCTCGGCGACGCGATCGATCGGCGCCTGCTGCGCTACGACGTCCTCGCACTCGACGAATGGATCGATATGGCCGGCGGCCGCACCACGAAATCCGACAACCAGGATTGGCTCGCGAAGCTCTGAGCCATGACGACCAGGATGCCGCTACGCGGCGTGAAGCGGTTCTTCGAGCCGAAATCCGGCAAGACCTACGCGTATCACCGCGCGAGCGGCACGCGCATCAAGGCGGAGTGGGGCACGCCCGCCTTTGCCATCGAACTCGATCAGGTCGACCGGGCGTGGCGGGCCAAGAAGGTGCAGGACGGCACCTTCGGCCACCTGATCGACCAGTACCGGGCCGCCCCTGAGTTCACCCAGCTAAAGCCCCGCACCCGGGCCGACTACGAGAAGGTGTTCGCCTATCTCGAGCCGCTGCGCGCGATGCCGCTCGATCGGCTCGACTGGCCGTTCGTTGTCGGGCTGCGCAACAAGGCCCATGCGAAGCACAAGTGCCGGTTCGCGAACTACGTGGTGCAGGTGCTCTCCCGCATGTGCAAGATCGGGATCGGGCTCGGCCTCCTGAAGGAGAACCCGGTCGAGCACGTCGGGAAGGTGCGCAAGGTCACCGGGGAGAAGAACCTCAACCGGCCCTGGACGCTGGCCGAGCGGGATGCCGTGCTGGCGGCGCTTCCGGCGCCGCTGCGCGGCCCCTTCGCGATGATGCGCTACCTCGGCGTGCGGCTCGGCGACGTCCGGGGGATGAGGCGCGACGCCTACCAGGACTGGATGATCTCGTTCGTGACCGGCAAGGGGGCGGTCGACGTGACGGTGCCGTGCCCGGAGCCGCTCGCTCGGAGCCTTGATGCGCAGCCGGCACACGGCACGCACCTGTTCAGCAGCTCGGACGGCTCGCCGTGGTCCGAGGGCGGCTTCCACGCGAGCTGGCGTCGGGTGCGGGTCAAGCTCGAGGAGAAGGGCGCGATCAAGCCGGGCCTGACGCCGCACGGGCTCCGGCACTCGGTCGCGACGGACCTGCGCGAGCTCGGCAAGACGGACCGGGAGATCGCCGACATCCTCGGTCAGAAGACGACCTATGCCGTGCCGACCTATGCGCGAAACGCGGACATGCGGCGCTCGAACAAGCGGGTGATCGACGATCTGTACGGAGGGAAGAGGGAGGCCGGCGGGGAGGGCGAAGAGGCCGATCCGTGAACAGGATGACGGGCCGGGTGTCTAGAGCATCTGTCTAGAACAGCGCCGTGAGGCTCCGGGACAGGAGCAAATCAGGCGCTAAGTGCTTGAAGAACAAGGTGGCTGGGGGACGTGGATTCGAACCACGACTAACGGAGTCAGAGTCCGCTGTTCTACCGTTAAACTATCCCCCAACGAGGCATTGCGCGCTGTGGATCAGAGGAAGGATCCGTCCGTCCGGGGTGGCGCGTCACCGCCTCGGGTGCGGTGCTGATAGGCTGGTTCGCGGAACCGGTCAAGGCCTTCTTGCGGGGCGATCGCCGGGCGCCGCAGGAGCGGCGGCCTGGATGGTGGCCATGCGCCGGATCAATCCGGTCCGGCCCCGGTCCCCGGAAGGTTTCGGCGGGCCGGCGGCCGGCCGTGCCGGTCTCGCGGCCCGACCGCGAAGGCTGAGGCGGCGACGGGGGCGGTGCAACAGGCCGAGCGTGCGGTGCGTGACCAACGACGCGACCACCGACGGCCGGGCAAAGACCGGTCGGACGAAACCAGATCCCGGCTGCGATACACAGGTTTTCCTTCAAGATGGCATTGTTTCACTTGATGAAGGCGCATCGCACCCGATATGCCTGGACGACTCGGAACGTACCGGGTTGCTCAGATCGGGATGGAACCTCGTGTCGGACGTCAACCTGGAGCAGCAGTCTGAGTTCGTCGGCCTCGCGGCCGACATCGTCTCGTCCTATGTCGCGAACAACAATCTTCAGGTCGCGGAGCTGCCGGGATTGATCGCGTCGGTGCACGCGTCGCTGGCGGCGCTCGGCCAGCCGGCGGCGCCGGCGGTCGAGGAGACCCGGGCGACCCCGGCGCAGATCCGCAAGTCGGTCACGCCCGACCACCTGATCAGCTTCATCGACGGCAAGCCCTATCGCTCGCTGAAGCGCCACCTCACCTCGCAGGGCCTGACCCCCGCCGAGTACCGCCAGAAGTTCGGCCTGCCGCACGACTACCCGATGGTCGCGGCGAGCTACGCCGCCCAACGCTCGGCCCTGGCCAAGAGCCTCGGCCTCAGTCTCTTATACACAACTCC
>JAEWKL010000154.1 GCA_023386115.1 Pseudomonadota bacterium | reverse complement strand
GGCACCGGCTGCGGCCCGGCCATCGCCCGCACCCAGGCCATCGTCGACAGCGACGTCGCCACCGGCAACCTCAACGCCCCGGTCGGCAAGCGCTTCTCGGCCGACCTCGCCAACGCCTCGAGCGCCTGCGCGGCCGGCCGGGACGGCGAGGCCCTGCACCTGCTCGCTGCCGCCAAGGCCCGCTACGGTTACCCGTAAGGGCTCACACAAGCGTCCCGCGCGACGCCTGCGCGAGGTCGGCGATCAGGTCGTCGGCCTCCTCCAGGCCGGCATTGAAGCGGAACATCGCGCCTCCCGGCAACGATGCCTTGGGCAAGCTCGCCGGATCGCGGCGCGGATGGACCGGCAGCACCAGCGAGACGTGGCCGCCCCAGCTCTCGGCCACGCGAAACAGCAAGAGCGCGTCGACGAAGGCATGGACCCGCTCGACCGGCAGCCTCTCGCCGAACGCGACCGTGAACAGGCTGTTGCCAGCGCCGAAATACTGCCGGAAACGGGCGTGATACGGGCTGCCTGCGCGGGTCGGGCTCAAGATTTCGGCCGTGAAGGGCTGGGCCTCGAACCATCGCATCAGCGCCGCGGCCGTGGCGGCGTGCCGTTCCAGCCGGTCTTTCGCGCTGTCGACCCGGTGGAACAGGCGGGTGCAGGTCTGGGGCGATACCGCGCCCTGGCCGCTGATCCGGAGCTGCCGGCGCAGTCGGGCGATGTCCGCCGCGTCGCGCGCCGCCACGATGCCGCTCGGCGTGTCGCCATAGCCGCCCTCGTACTTCGTCGTCGCCTGGACCGCGATCCCGATGCCGTGCTCCAGCGGCCGGAAGCGCACGTGGCTCGCCCAGGTGTTGTCCATCACGGTGCGCAGGCCTGCCCGTGTCGCCTCCGCGACGATGCCGGCGATGTCCGGGATCTCGAAGGTGCCGCTCGCCGGCGCCTCGAGATAGACCATCGTGTCGGCGGAGGCGACATGCCGGCCCGCCTCCCGGATGAGGGCGCCGACCTCTTCTCCCGACGCGCCGGCCGGGTAGGTCAGGAGCGTGGCCCGGCCGGTCTCGGAGAGGTAGCGCCAGGCCGGGACGTACAGCCCGTCCGGGATCAGCACGGCCTTCGGGGCGAAGGTGTCGAGCACAGTGGCGATCGCCGCGAGGCCGGAGGCGCAGACGATCGCGCCGGCGCCGCCATGCAGTGTCGCGAACTTCGCGCAGACCGCGTCGGCCTCCGGCGAAAGGACGACGCCGTATTCGGCGCCGCCGTAACGAGCGCGGCCCGCCGCGTCGGCCGTCTCGTAGTCGCCGAGCGTATCGAAGCCGACGCTGCTCTGGCCGAGCGAGCCGAGGTCGGAGAAGGCCCGGGCATGCCCGAGGCCGCGGGGATTGAGATGGCCGCGCGACGCGGCGAGATCGACGATGGGCGCGTGGATCCGGCGCGTCGCCGGTCGGCACCCGGTCAGGAACGCCGCGCGCCGCCCGGCCTTGGTGCTGGCCTCGGTCGGCGAGGGTGCGGGCGGGGAATGAGGCACGGCGGCGTCTCCTTCGGGGCGCGGGTGCCGTGCCGTATAGGCCCGTCCCGCCCCGTCCGCCACGCCGCACGCGTCCATGGCCGATGCCCGCCGGGAACGTCGGGCGCCGCCGGCGGTTCGGGTTCTCGGCCGTGCGTTCTCCCTCGTGCGCACCGCCCGACAGGAGCCCGTCCGACCCGATGCAATCCCCGCCCGACAACCTCGACGCCCACGCCCTCGGCCGCGCCGCGCCCGAGAAGGGCCTCGCCCGCGAGGCCTGCCCCTATGCCGAGGGCACCGAGGCCCGGGAGCGCTGGCTCACCGGCTACGATGAAGCCCTGGCGGCCGGGGTCGAACCGGTGACCGGCGGCCTGAAGCGCGAACCGGGCCGCTGACCTCCCGGCATGGATGCGCGCAATCCGGTCCGGCTCGGCCTCGACCGCAAGGCGGTCGGCGCCGTGGTGCTCGGCAATGCCCTCGAATTCTACGACTTCACCGTCTACGCCTTCTTCGCCAAGGCGATCGGCGAGGCGTTCTTCCCCGCTTCCGACGCGAGCCACAGCCTGCTCGCCTCGCTCGCCCTGTTCGGCGTGGGCTACGTCATGCGGCCGATCGGCGGCGCCCTGATCGGGGCGCTGGCCGACCGATCCGGGCGCAAGCCGGCCATGCTGGTCACCATCGTGCTGATGGCGCTCGGCATGCTCATGCTCGCCGCCTGCCCGGGCTACGCGCAGATCGGTGGATGGGCGCAAGGCATCGTCATCGTCGGCCGGCTGATCCAGGGCCTGGCGCTCGGCGGCGAGGTCGGCCCCTCGACCGCCTACCTGCTGGAGGCGGCGCCGGCGAAGCATCGCGGCTTCGTCACCAGCTGGCAGATCGCCAGCCAGGGCTGCGCGGCCCTGTTCGCCGGCCTGCTGGCGACGGCCCTGGCCCTGGCGCTCGGCGACGCCGCCATGGCGGCCTGGGGCTGGCGGGTCATGTTCCTGGTCGGTCTCGCCGTGGTGCCGGTCGGGCTCGTCATCCGCAGCCACCTGCCGGAGACCGGGGGCCTCGCTCGGGCACCGGCCGCCGCATCCTCGACCGGGGCGGTGATCGGCCGGCTGCTGCGCGAGCATGGCCGGCTGCTCGGGCTGACCTTCCTGGTCGTCGCCGCCTCGACGGTCTCGAACGCGGTCGGCACCAACATGCCGGTCTATGCCGGCGCGACGCTCGGCCTCTCCGACACCGCCGCGACCGGCGACCGGATGGCGCCGGCCTGGTACCTCGCCGCCGTCAGCCTGATCGGCACGGCGGCGGCGTGGAGGCTGCCGGAGACGCGGGGGCGGGACCTGGATGCGGGGGAGAGGCGGCCGTGGTAGGCGCTCACAACCGCCGCCGCCCACTCGCCAACCTCCCGAGCACCAGGGCCGCCGTCGCGGCGACTCCCGCTGCGACGCCGGCGCTCGCCAGCGGGTGCAGGCTCGCCCGCGTATAGGCGCTCGTGCGCATGACGTAGACCGGCGGGTCGCCGCGCTCCTCTCCGGCCCGCACCGGGGCGTGGAGGGCGCCCGCCGGGTCGCGGGGCGGCTCGGCGCGCTTCTGCAAGGCGATGATGGCGGGGGCGAGCTCGTCATAGGCGCCGGGCGCGAATTCCTTGCCCATCACGAACAGCTTGCCGCCGCCGCCGACGACGATGTCGCGCTGCGGGTGCACGGCGGCGTGCAGGATGGCGTTCGCCACCTCCTCGGGCGGGTAGATCGGCGGCGGCAGGGTCGGCTGGCGGTCCATGTAGTTGCGGGCCCGGTTCGGCAGCGGCGTGTCGACGGAGGCTGGTTTCACCAGCGTGACCGAGACCGGGGCGCCCTCGGCGATCAGCTCCATGCGCAGCGTGTCGGTGAAGCCCTTCACCGCGTGCTTGGACGCGGCGTAGAGGCCCTGGAACGGGAAGGCGAGGTCGGAGGCGATGCTGCCGACATTGATCAGCGCCCCGCCGCGCCGGCGCAAGCGCTCGGCGGCGACGAGCGAGCCGTTCACCGTGCCCCAGAAATTGGTGCGGATGAGCCGCTCGTGGTCGTCCTGGGTGATCTCGCGCAGGGGCCCGTAGACGGTGAGGCCCGCGACGTTGACCCAGGTGTCGAAGCCGCCGAACGTCGCGACGGCCGCGTCGGCGATCGCCTCGACCTGCGCCCGATCCCCGACATCGGCGGTGACCGCGACGGCCCGAGCGCCGATCTCCGCGGCCAGCCGGGCGAGGACGTCGCCGCTGCGGGCGGCCAGCACCACCCGGGCGCCGTGTTCCGCCGCCATGCGGGCGGTGGCGAGCCCGATCCCGCTCGACGCGCCCGTGACCACGATGACCTGCTCGCGCAGCGGCTTGTGTCGCATCAGACCCCTCCTGAATTCCGCGGCCCCGAGGTGACGTGCGACGGACGGCAATGTTTCACCCTGTGCGGCTTTCGCGCACCTCGCTCGAGACCCGGGGCGTGCCCCGGCCTTTCGGCCTTGCGCTCGGGCGCAAGCTCCGGCTCCTGTCGCAGGCTCCGTCTCGCGACGATTCCGCCGCGCCGGCGCCGGTCCGGCGGGCATTGCCGGAGATCGGGCGTTGCACGAGACGTAAAAGAGGCGACGACGCGGATCCGTCCGGGCGCGCGAGAGCAAGGTGACATGAGCAGCAAGACCGCCTCCACGCATCGCTGGCGCTTCCTCGCCCCCGGCCGGCGCCTGCCGGGCTCGCCGCTGGCCTTCCTTCTCCTCGCCGTCGCGGTCGCGGCCGGCGGCTGGAACACCGTCGCGGGGGCCCGCAGCCGGGCAGAGGCCGAGCGGCTGGGGCGCGTCACGGCGCTCAGCGAGCGCGTGCTCTCGAGCCTGAAGGACCTCGAGACCGGCCAGCGCGGCTACGTCCTGACCGGCCGCGAGGATTACCTCGAACCCTACGAGGCGGCCCTGATCCGGATGGACGCCGAACTCGCCGCCCTCGACGGCGTCACGCCCGACCGGGCGCTGCGGGAGCGGCGCCGGGGCGTGATCGCGGCGGAGACCGATTACGCCGCCCGGGTCGTCGCCGCGCGCCGGGCCGGCGGCCAGGAGGCCGCCCTCGCGCTGATCCAGACCGGCGAAGGCAAGCGCACCATGGATGCCGTGCGCGACCTGACACGGGAGGTCCAGGACCAGGCGGCGGCCGACCTGCGCCGCCTCGCCAGAGCCGAGGCCTGGCGCTCGCCGCTCCTGCCCCTCGTCACGCTGGCCTGTGCCCTCGCGGCGTTCGGGCTCCTGGCACGCCTCGCCCTGATGCGCCGCCGCGAGAGCCAGCGCATGGCCGACCTCCTGGAGAGTGTTTTGGAGAACGCGCCGGTCGGCCTCGGCTTCCTCGACCGCGACCTGAACCTTCGGCACATGAACCGGGCGCTCGGCAACATGAGCGAGCGCGGCTTCGGCGCCGATCTCGGCGCGCCGATCTGGGCGCTCCTGACCTCCTTGCGCGACGAACTCGGGCCGAAGCTCGCGGCGGCGCCGGCCCGGGG
>JAEWKL010000152.1 GCA_023386115.1 Pseudomonadota bacterium | reverse complement strand
CGACGCCGGGGGTCAGCGCGCTCTGCAGCTTGGCGCGGATGTTCTGGAGATCGGTGATGATCGAGTTAAGGCCGTTATAGGCGGTGTCAACCGACGAGGAACCGAGGCCGAGCGAGTCCTTGACTGCCGAGAGCGAGGAGTTGTCGGTGCGCACCGAGGTGGCGATCGACCAGTAGGCGGCGTTGTCGGACGCGGCCGAGACGCGCTGGCCGGTCGAGACGCGGTTGCTGGTCGTATCAAGCTGACTGTTGATCGACTTGAGCGTCGTCAGAGCAGTCATCGCGGCGTTGTTGGTCAGAAGGCTGGTCACGGCTGATTCATCCGGTGTTGCGCGGTGGCGGGAATGTGCAAGAGTCCGGGCTCGTACCGGTGCAGCGGGCCGGCTAGGTCCGCGGGCCTCATCAGCCCACGGACCGTCACCTGACCGTCTGAGCTTTCGACACATCCGGCTTCTCACCGGGGTCAGCGGGTCGACATCATGTCTAGGGCCGGTGAAGCCCTCCACTGATCCTGCCGCCGCGGCCGTTGCGGGCCCCGGCGACAGGGAGGACTATCGCGATACCGGCCTTATCAAGCGCTTAAGCCGCCCCTAGGCCCTCAGAAAGCCTGGGGAAAACTTCAAAACATTGGGATAACCCGCGATAGACTCAGCGTGAAATCCGCGGGGAGCCGGTGGGAATCCGCGGCGGGCGGCCCCGGCACCGGCCGTCCCAAAAAGCCCCACGCAAGCCAGGAGCCTTAGAGCCGTAAGCCGTCAAGACGGAGCGTTGCGGGATATGGGAATCCTCGTCGGCCTGCTGATCGCCATCGGCTGCATGCTCGGCGGTTTCGTGGCCATGGGCGGCCACTTGATCGTGATCTGGCAGCCCTGGGAGTTCGTCATCATCGGCGGCATGGCCGCCGGCACCTTCGTGATCGCCAACCCGATGAAGACGGTGGTCGATTCCGGCAAGGCGACCATGGAGGCGTTCACCGGCAAGGGCCCGAAGCGCAAGGACTTTTTGTCCCTGCTCGGCCTGATCCACGCCCTCCTGCGCGAGATCAAGACCAAGCCGCGCAACGAGGTCGAGTCCCATTTCGACGATCCGGGCAATTCCGAGATCTTCAAGAACTACCCGGACGTGACCAAGGACCAGAGCCTGGTCCTGTTCATCTGCGATTATTGCCGGCTGATCCTGATCGGCGGCGCCCGCTCGCACGAGATCGAGGCGCTGATGGAGGAGGAGATCGGCACGCACAAGAAGTACGCGCTCAAGCCCTACGGGGCGATCAACACGGTGGCGGAGGCGCTGCCGGCGCTGGGGATCGTGGCGGCGGTGCTCGGCATCGTGAAGGCGATGGGTGCGCTGGACCAGTCGCCCCAGATCCTCGGCGGCCTCATCGGTGCGGCGCTCGTCGGTACCTTCTTCGGGGTGTTCGCCTCCTACGGCGTGCTGGCGCCCCTCGCCCTCAAGGTGAAGGGCGTGCGCGAGAAGCAGTGCTCGGTCTACACCATCGTGAAGCAGAGCCTGATCGCCTACATGAACGGCGCCCTGCCGCAGGTGGCGATCGAGCACGGCCGCAAGGGCATCGCCGCCGCCGACCGCCCAACCATCGACGAGGTCGAGGCCGCCACGGTGCCGGGCGCCCAGAACCGCGAAGCGGCGTGATGAGACCGACCGCGAAGCGGCCTGATGACGACCCAGCGCGAAGCGGCCTGAGAGCCGGGACCCCCGAACCATGACCAGCTCCCCGGACCCGACGATCCTCACGAGCCCGACCGACATCCGCGCCCGCATCCAGGAGGCCGCCGGCCTCTCGCTGGACCGGCTGCCGATGCTGCAGCTCATCTTCGACCGCCTGGCGACCGCCTGCGGCGACGGCCTCAAGCACCTCGCCGCCTCGTCGATCCTCTATTCGCTGAACGGCGTCGAGAGCGGACGCTTCGGCGAGTTCCTCGACGCCTACGACATGAAGGCGGTGGTGGGGATCTTCAGCGCCCCGGCCTGGGACGGTCACATCCTGGTCGGCCTCGACCGCGACTTCGTCTTCACCATGGTGGAGGCTTTGTTCGGTGCCGACGGCAGCGAGCAGCCGGTCGAGGACGAGCGCGCCTTCTCGGCGATCGAGCTGCGCATCGCCCAGATGATCCTCGAGCAGGTCGGCCGGGCGCTCGAATCCTCCTTTGGCCTCGTCTCGAAGACGGCGTTCCACCTGGAGCGCACCGAGACCCGGATGGAGTTCGCGGTGATCGGCCGGCGCAGCAACAAGGCGATCCAGGCCAAGTTCCTGATCCAGGCGCTCAGCCGCGGCGGCGAGATGTTCATCATCATCCCGCAATCGGTGCTCAACCCGCTGCGGCCGAGCCTCGCCAAGGTGCTGACCGGCGAGACCAGCACCCGCCGCGACCCGCTCTGGGCGACCCAGATCGCCGCCGAGGTGCAGAAGACCATGGTGCACCTGCGCGCCGTGCTGGAGGAGCGCCACCTGACGCTCGGCGAGATCGCCGGGCTGAAGGTCGGCCAGGTGATCGCCCTCGACGCCACGCCGGCGACGCGGATCAAGCTCGAGGGGAACGACAAGCCGCTGTTCTGGTGCCATGCCGGGCAGTCTCAGGGGGCCTACGTCCTGCGGATCGACGAGGCCATCAGCCAGGACAAGGAAGGGGCGGAGCATGGTGTCGCTGGTTGACGGAGTGCTGCTCGCCGCCCTGGTCGGCACGAATGCCTGCGTGCTGCCGCTCTACCTGAAGCTCAAGCGCCTCGACCGCGCCCAGGCCGAGTACGGACGGGCGGTCGCGGCCTCCGGTCACGCGCTGGCCAGCGCCGGCGAGGCGGTGCGCAGCTTCACCGGCGAGGGCCGCGCGGTGCTCGAGGCGCTGAGCGCCAAGATCGACGAGGCGAAGGCGACGCTCGACGCCCTCGAGGCCGGCCGGCGCGAGGCATCGCGGGCCGAGAGCGGCCGCTAAGCGGACGTCGCCCACGTGGTTGCCGGTTTTGCGACGAAAATCTGCGACACAACGAGAACCTGCGCCGACGACGCGGTGGCCTGCCACCGCAAGTCCGCTTCGGGCGCCGCCCGACGACGCGGCGACCGGTCGTCGCGGACGATGCGGCACGATCGAGGACCGGGAGCCACATCCGATCGAATAGGGGATCGGGCATGGCTCCGGAGCCTCGATTTGGCCGGATCCCCTGCACGATCCGGTATCGTTTTCGCGGGACACTGCCATGGTGCCGGTTCCGGCGCGTCCCGCCCGGGCGCGGCGCAGGCACAGACACGGTTTCACGCACCGGAGGCCCCACTCTCGACGCGTCGAGCGGGGACGACGGACGAAGCCGCGCGATCCGGCAGCGAGATCCGGCCGCAAGCCTCGGATCAGCTTGATCGCCTAGACCTGTCAGGGACATTTCGAGACTTCCAGGCGAGCCCGCGATGAGCACGAGCCCCTTCCCCGACGCCGGCGCCAGCCCCGCCTTCCCGAGCCAGGGCTCCCAGCCGGCCTCCCCGCCGGCCGAGGACGGACGCAACCTCGATTCGATCCTGCGCATTCCGGTCCTGATGCAGGTCGTGCTCGGCTCGGCCACCATGCCGGTCGCCAACCTGATGAAGCTCGGCCGAGGCGCCGTCGTGCCCCTCGACCACAGGGTCGGCGAGCCGGTCGACGTGATGGTCAACGGCCGGGTGATCGCCCGGGGCGAGATCGTCATCGTCGAGGAGGACAATTCCCGCTTCGGCGTCTCGCTGACCGAGGTGGTCGGCCCGGCCGACGCCGCACAGAACGGCTGACCGCGTGAACGTCTCGGTGTCCCCTCCGGCCCTGCGCAGCGCCTCCCGGCAGCTCGCGCCCGTCGACCAGGTCGCGACCCTGCTCCTGGCCATGGGCAAGCCCGCGGCGGGGCGCCTGCTGAAATATTTCGAGCCGGACGAGATCAAGCGGATCACCCACTCGGCCTCGCGGCTCGGCGCGGTGAGCCCCGACCAGGTCGATACCGTGGTCGAGAGCTTCGCCGAGGAGTTCGCCGGCGGCGCCAGCCTCGTCGGCACGGTGAACGAGGTCGAGAAGCTCCTCACCGGCCTGCTCCCGGCCGACCAGGTCGCCGACATCCTGGCCGACCTGCGCGGCAACGCCAACCGCTCGGTCTGGGAGCGCATGGCGACGGTGTCGGAGAGCGTGCTGGCGAGCTACCTCGTCAAGGAGCACCCGCAGACCGCGGCCCTGATCCTGTCGAAGGTCAAGCCCGCCATCGCCGCCAAGGTGATGGGGCACCTGCCGCTGCCGGTGCGCAACACCGTGATGCGGCGGATGCTGAGCTTCAAGCCGGTGGTCGACGACGTGATGCAGGCGGTCGAGCGCGCCCTGCACGAGGACTTCCTGATCAACGGGTCGCGCAATTCCGGCGCCGACACCCACGCCAAGATGGCCGACATCATCAACAAGATGGACCGCCAGCAGATGGACGAGGCCCTCCACAGCCTCGCCGATTCGCGGCCGAAATCGGTCGAGATCCTCAAGGGCCTGCTCTTCACCTTCGACGACATCGTCAAGCTGGCGCCGCGCGCGCGCACCACGCTGTTCGACGCGGTGCCCAACGACCGCCTGGTGCTGGCCCTCAAGGGCACCGATGCGGAGTTCCGCACGGTGGTGCTGAGCGCCCTCTCGGCGCGCGTCCGGCGCATGGTCGAGCACGAGCTCAACGGCGGCGAGCCGGCCGCCCAGCGCGACGTGATGGAGGCGCGCCGCAGCATCACCGACCTCGCCATGGACATGGCGGGCCGCGGCGAGATCGAGATCAACCCGGGAGGCGAGGATGAAGCCCTCATCCGCTGAGCGGCGACCGGTGAGCGGGACGACGGCGCCGGGCCTCCCCCACGCACCGGCCGGGGCGGGGCGCGCGCCCCGCGCTTCGACGCATGGCTGACGAGACCGACCAGGAGAGCAAGACCGAGGCCGCCACCGAGCGGAAGGTGCGCGACGCGATCGAGAAGGGCAACGTGCCGTTCTCCCGCGAGGCCCCGGTCTTCGCCTCGATCCTCGGGCTCCTGGTCTGCCTGAGCCTGGTGGTGCGGGGTCAGGCGGCGGCGCTCGCCCGCGACCTGTCCTCGTTCCTCGACCATCCGGGCGGCTTCTCGCTCGCGAGCGGAGAGGACGCCCTGACCCTGATGCACGCCACCGGCTTCGCGCTCGCCCGCTTCCTCACCCCGATCCTGCTGGTGCTCAGCGGCTTCGGGCTCGTCGCCTCCCTCGCCCAGAACGTCCCGAGTCTCGTCGCCGACCGGATCGCCCCGAAATGGAACCGCATCTCCCCGGCCTCGGGCTGGAGCCGGATCTTCGGCCGCTCCGGCCAGGTCGAGTTCCTGAAAGCCGTCCTTAAAGTCTCCTCGGTCAGTCTCGTCGTCCTCCTGCTCCTGCGCTCGGAACAGGGCAAAGCCGTGAGTGCCATGTTCGTCGACCCGAGCCAGCTCCCCGAGCTGATCCTGACGACCGCGATCCGCCTGGTCTCGGCCGTCAGCATCGCCACCATCGTGATCGTCGCGGGCGACCTCGTCTGGGCGCGCCTGCGCTGGCAGCGCTCGCTCCGGATGTCGCGCCAGGAGGTCAAGGACGAGCACAAGCAGATCGAGGGCGATCCGAGCGTCAAGGCGCGCCTGCGCTCGCTCGCCCTGGATCGCACCCGCAAGCGCATGCTCGGCCAGGTCAACCGGGCCACCGTCGTCATCGCCAACCCGACCCACTTCGCGGTGGCTCTGCGCTACGAGCCCTCCGAAGGGCCCGCGCCGATCGTGCTGGCCAAGGGCCAGGACCTCATCGCCCTCCGCATCCGCGAAATCGCCGAGCAGCATGGCATCGCGGTGATTGAAGACAAGCCTCTGGCAAGGTCGCTGTACGATGCTGTCCAAGTCGACCAGATGATTCCCGCGGAGTTCTACCGCGCGGTCGCGCAGATCCTGTTCTTCCTGTTCGCGAGACAACGATGATCCCTCACGACCACGATCTCGCGCAGGCCCGGACGATCTCCCGGGATGTGATCGCGGCGGCCGAGGAGGTCTTCGCGACGGCGCTCCGCGATTTCATCACCGAATTCTGCCTGCTCGACGGCAGCGTGCTGATCGGATGGGTGCGGGGCGAGCGCCACGGCAACATCGCCGACCTCGTCGCGTCCTCGGCCGAGCCGTTCTTCAAGCACGCCACCCTGACCTATGCCGACGCCGCCGATGTCTGCCTCGACTGGGGCCGCTCGATGCAGGTGGTGCTCGACATGGAGTTCGCGGCCAAGCCCGTGACGGTGTTCTTCAAGCTCGTCCTCGACGGCTGCTTCGTCGGGGTGGCGATCCAGCGCATCCTGGCCGAGGACGGCCCCCCTCTGCGCCTCGACACTTTCGCCCGCGCCCTGTCGGATGCCCGCCTGGCCTGATTCGGGGCGCTCCATGCCCAGAGGACCGCGGCCTTGAACTAACAGCGGCCTAACGCGTCCCCGCATCCACACTTCGATCGATTCTTAACAAAAAGCCCTGCGAAGCGGGCCCGCTGCGGCGCGCCGGTCATTGACCGGCCGCCGCGGCCCAGACATGAATTCGATTGGCGCAAATCGGACAGCCTTAGGAATTCAGACCTGTGCGCGCACGCCGCGTCCGGGTCTGCCGAAGGTTCGACACCGAGGGCAGAAGATGGGGCACAGGTTGGGACGGCGTGCCGCCGCGCCGCCCGCCTGGCTCGATGAGGGTACGACAGATGTATTTCTTGGTTGACGCCAGGAAATCGGTCAATGCGGGCTTCAAGGCTGGCTTCGATCGGGAAGGGGTATCTTCCTTCTCACTCTCGCCGGAGGAGTTCACGAGCTGGATCGAATCGGCGTCCCGCAGCGATCTCGACGCGGTGCAGGGTTTCCTCCTGGGCGATTTCGACGAGCGGGCCCGCTGCGCGAGCGCGATCCGCCGGCAATCCCGCGCCCCGATCATCGCGCTGGCCGATTCGCGGTCGCTGGAGCAGACCCTGGTGCTGTTCGACGCCGGGATCGACGACGTGCTGCCCAAGCCCGTCCATGTCCGTGAGATCCTGGCCCGGACCGAGGCGATCTGGCGGCGGGTCAACGGGGAGCAGGCGCAGGCCCCGGACGCCGCGGCCCTGCCGTGCGAGGCGCAGGGAGCCCCGACCGGAGCCCTGACCCCGCAAGCCCGGGGTCCCGAGCGGCTCCGGGTGTTCTTCGACGGGCGCGACCCCGAGATCGACGGCGTGCCCCTCTCCCTGCCCCGGCGCGAGCGGCACATCCTGGAATTCCTGGTGCGCAACCGGGGCCGGCGGGTGACCAAGACCCAGCTCTTCAACGGCGTCTACGGCGTCTACAGCGACGGCGTCGAGGAGAGCGTGGTCGAGGGCCATGTCAGCAAGCTGCGCAAGAAACTGGCGCAAGCGCTCGGCCACGACCCGATCGAGGCCAAGCGCTACATCGGCTACACCTACGTCGGGTGAGGCGGAGCCACGCCGGCAAGCGCGCCTGACCGCCAGAACACCTCGTCCGACGTCGCGTCACTCCCGGCAGAACGTCTTGGCTCCCGGGGTCCACTGGCCGAATCCGGAAGCCACCATGTTGGCGATCACACGGCAGACATACTGCTTCTGCGCCGGGTTGTTGTTCGGGCCGGCGTGGTAGCGGGCCACCGCCAGGGTCCAGCTGCCCTCCCGGGCCTTGAGCTCCTTGAGGAAGAGCGTCGCGTACTCGACGTTCTGGCGTGGGTCGATCATCGCCTCGAGCGAGGTGAACTTCGCCCGGTGATAGTGGTGGTTGATCTGCATGCAGCCGAGATCGACCAGGCGCACGCCGCTGGCCTGCGCCTCGCCCAGGCGCCGGATCACGTCGGCGGCGCTCGTGCCGAAATAGGCCTTGCCGCCGATATTCATGGCAAAGGGCTGCAGCGAGCCGCGGTTGCCGCTCTCGGTCAGCCCGACGGCGTAGAGCATGCCGAGAGGCACGCCGTGGCGCGCGGCGGCCTGCGCCATCTGCTGCTCGCAGACATTGCCGGTCGGAGGCAGCGGCGCCCTGGCGGCGCCGGAGACCGTGGCAGCGGCCTCCGCGCCCGTGACCGCGCTAAAGGTAAAGGCCGCCGCGGCCGCGATCACCGGAATGCGCATCATCTCTCTGCTCCATGCTCCGGCGCCCGCCTTCCTCGGGCGCGTCGGGGATGCGGCGGGCCGGCTGGTCCGGGCTCGCGCCGCCCTGCTGCTGCCCGCCGGCGAAGGACGGGAGGGACTGGCCGCCCGGTGCGCTCCCTTGCGGTGCCTCGGGCTGGCCCGGCAGGCGGCCGGCCTGCACCGTGACGAGATCGGGCTGATAGCCCGCCTCGCGCACCAGCGCGCTCAGGAGACCGC
>JAEWKL010000142.1 GCA_023386115.1 Pseudomonadota bacterium | reverse complement strand
ACTGTACGGTGTAACGTAATGGCGCGGGTCCCCCTCTCCCGCGGGGGAGTGGGTATCCCGCGACTCTTCTTTGTCTGACAGCCCTGCCGCCCGCCGGGAGAGGAGCAGGCTTACGCCTCACCCGTCCACCCGCGTCTCCCTGAAGTGCTCCTGCGCCGCCGCGACGCCGCTGCCGGGCTCGATGCGGATGCCGGCATCCCGCATCGCCATCTCGGCTCCCGAGAGGGCGCCGAGCAGCATCAGCTCGTTGAGGTCGCCGAGATGGCCGATGCGGAACAGCTTGCCCGCCACCTTCGACAGGCCGGCCCCGAGGGCGAGGTTGTAGCGGCGATAGGCGAGGCTGATGACCTCGGCGCCGTTGATCCCCTCCGGCACCATCACGGCGCTCACCGTGTCGGAGTGCCACTTCGGCTCCTTGGCACACAGGGTCAGACCCCAGGCCCGCACCGCCGCGCGGGCGCCGTCAGCCAGCCGCCGGTGGCGGGCGAAGACCTGCTCCAGCCCCTCCTCCTCCAGGCAGCGCAGGGCCTCGCGCAGGCCGTAGAGCAGCGGCAGCGGCGGCGTGTAGGGGAAGTAGCCGGTGGCGTTGGCCTTCTGCTGGTCGGCGAACTCGAAATAGGCGCGGCGGCACTCGGCGGTCTTGGCCGCCTCCAGCGCCCGCTGGCTGGCGCAGACGATGCCGAGGCCGGCGGGCAGCATCAGGCCCTTCTGCGAGCCGGTGATGGCGCAGTCGACGCCCCACTCGTCGGCCCGGAAGTCGATGCTGCCGATCGACGAGACGCCGTCGACGTAGAGCATCGCCGGGTGGCCCGCCGCGTCGATCGCCCGGCGCACCGCGCCGATGTCGGAGGTGACGCCGGTGGCGGTCTCGTTGTGGACCACCAGCACGGCCTTGATCCGGTGCTCGCGATCGTCCCGCAGGGCCTCCTCGATCCGCGCCGGATCGGCACCGCAGCCCCATTCCTCGTCCTGGATCGCGACGTCGAGGCCGACCCGCTGGGCGAGGTCGATCCACAGGGTGCTGAACTGGCCGAAGCGCGGCGCCAGCACCCGGTCGCCGGGGGAAAGCGTGTTGGTGAGCGCCGCTTCCCAGGCACCGGTGCCGCTCGACGGGAACAGGAAGACCTGGCCGTCGCGGGACTTGAAGATCTTCTTCGTCTCCTCGAACAGCGGCAGGACCAGCTCGGGGAAGACGGGCGAGCGATGGTCCTCCATCGGCACGATCATCGCGCGCTGAACCCGCTCCGGCACGTTGGTCGGGCCCGGAACGAAGAGGAAGTTGCGTCCCGGGCGTCTCGATCCAGCCATGGTGTTTCCTCCGGCCCTGCGGGCTGACCTGGTCCGGACGTTGCCTCGTCCGGTGCGTAGTATCGGGTACGCGCCGCCGGCCGCCCGAAGGCGCCGGCCAAACCTCGATCGGGATCGGCGCGGGCGCGGCGACCGGAAGGCCAGACGGTGGCTCGTTGCCGCCCGCTGTCCCGGATCGCCGTGTCGAGAACGACTATGCGGCTGCCCGAGCGGCAAGGAAAACTGAAAAAACTGAGCCTCACCTTCAAAAATTTATAACACGTTCGGGAAGCTCGACCGAAAGGCGTAGGCGGCTGCACCTTCCGCCGCACAACGCAATCTAGGCTTTGCCGTATCGGCAGTATTGCCCAGAAAAGTTGCAAACCTTATCGAATGTGATCAGCGGTTCCGATCACGGCAGCTATGCATCGGCGCAAAGATGCAACGGGTCGGACCCGGGGGGAGACTACCAATGACCGCGAGTAGCGTGGGCTCAGGGTTCACACGCGCATGGCCGCGCACGGTGCGGCGCTGGCCGACCTACAACCTGTTTCGCCGGCGCGAGGAGCCTGACCTGGTCTGCGCCGTGCCGAACGACTTCCCCGTGCCGTCCTTCGTCACCGGCGAGGCCTGGACCTATGCGGGCAGCATCGACGCCCCGTCCAAGGCGCCGCCCGGCTTCCTGGCCGAGGTAGCGGAACGCGGCGCCGAGACCTGCGGCTTCCACCTGTTCCACCAGCTGCCGGCGGCCGCAGCACTCCCCAAGGATGCGTGGCGCGCCGTGGGATAGCATTTTTTTCGGAGAACCGTGGCCGGGGTCTGCGCATTGTCTTGGCAAGAAATGCCACGGCAGGATCTGCCCCGCACCGGAGACCTCGAGATGCTTCTCAAGACCGTCATCGCGGCCGGCCTCGTTCTGGCCGGCTCGGCCGCCGCCCGCGCCGAGGGCGCAAGCCTCGACCAGGCCGGCATCCCGGCCCTCGACGTCCCGGGCTTCTCGGAGCGCGTGCCGGCCGGCATGCCGCTCTTCGCCGCCCTGCCCCACATGGCGCCGGGCGCCGAGGTGGATGTGCGCGGCATCGAGGCCAGCGGCCTCGTCGCCTTCGGCCCATCCGTGCCGCAGATGGTCGACCCGAACGCCGACATCGCCACCGGCTCGCTGAAGAAGTGAGCGCGCGGCCGGGGCCGCCCTGCCCCGGCCCCTCAGGCGCTGAGGCTCGCGACCCGCGCCGCGGCCTCGAACTCCGCCCGCCGTCGGGCGAGGCGGTCCTCGGCCTCTGCATCCCGGCCCCAGACCTCGGCCTGGAAGCTTTCGTCGACATGGGCGGCGGCCCAAGCCTCCTGCGGCGTCAGGCGGCCGTGGAGGACGGCCAGCGCGATCAGCAGGGAGCCGGTCAGGGTCGTCATCGAGTGCAGCCCCGCGAGCGCGGTCGGGCTCTGCACCGCCTCGATGGCGCGGCGGAGGGCCGCGACCGATTCCGCCGGCTGGGTGACGTGCATCACCCCTTCGCTCAGGATGAACCGGGCGCCGAGGGCATCGCGTGCCCAGTCGAGCACCGGATCCCAGGCCGCGCCTTGCGCCGCCACGAGCCGCGCCGGATCGCCGGCCCTGTAGACGACGAGGTCGGTGCCCGCATAGGCCGCGAGATCGTCCACGACCTCCTCGCGCCGATCGGCCACCCCGTCGAGGGCCGAATTGACGAGGCGGGTGAGCGGCATCCGCGCGGGGTCGATGAATTCGCCCTGCGCTCCCCATTCCTCCGCCAGGGCCGCGGCGAGGGCCGCCTGCGGCACCGCAAGGCGGCGGCGGGCGGGGGTCAGGGCCGGGCGGCCGTCGAGGACGAGGCGATGGCCGTCCTCGGCCTGCGCCACGCCGGCCTCCGTATAGAAGCGCTTCGGCAGCGCGGGCTTCGCCGATTGGCGGGCGGCGCGGACCGGATCGGGCTGCGCCTCCGGATCCCCGAGCCAGTCGCGGGTCACGTCGTTGGTCATGGGCTTGAAGATAGGGCTCCGGAGCGCCGGTTGCGAGACGGTCGTCAGGCCGCCGCGATCCGCTCGAACAGGGCGGCTTCGAGTTCCGAAAAACTCTCCATCACCGCGTGCGCCCCGGCTGTCCGCAACGCCTCGGGGGTGTGATAGCCCCAGGCGACGCCGAGCGCGGAGACCTGGGCGCCCCGCGCCATCACCATGTCGTAGGTCGAATCGCCGATCATCACCGTCTCGGCAGGCGCGGCGCCGGTCTCGGCCATCGCCTGTTCGAGCATCGCCGGATGCGGCTTCGAGGGGGCGTCGTCGGCGGTCTGCACCGTCGAGAACCAGCCCTCCCAGCCGTGGAGGGCGACGAGGTGGTCGACGCCGCGGCGGGACTTGCCGGTGGCGATGCCGAGCTGCACCGCCGGCTCCCGATTGAGCCGGCCGAGCAGGGCAGCGGCGCCCGGAAACAGCGTCTCGCGGATCTCGGCCCGGGCGCGCAGCCGGCCGAAGGCCTGCTTGTAGGCCTCCGACAGGGCCACCACCGGACCGTCGGCCCCGACGAGGGCGGTGAAGGCCTGCGGCAGCGACAGCCCGACCACCGACAGCGAGCGCTCCCGCGTCGGCGCCGGCAGCCCGACTGCCGCGAAGGCCTCGGCTTGCGCCGCGACGATCATGTGCTGGCTGTCGACGAGGGTGCCGTCGACGTCGAAGACGATCAGGATCATGAGAGTTCGGGCCGCCTCGCTGTCGGGCCGGGCGCGGCCCGTCAGGGCTTGACGCGGGCCGGCTGCTGGCCCGGCTGGATCCGCTCATAGCCCAGGCGGCAGCGGATCAGGAAGCGCCGCCGCGCGCCGCCCTTCAGGCTGCGCCGCTGCGAGGCGCGATTGCAGGCGGCGTAGCTCGGGCG